>JALSIU010000231.1 GCA_026989715.1 Methylomonas sp. | reverse complement strand
TAAGAGCCGATAAATTGCACTACCAAGCCAGCCATGCACAAGATATTGCCGATATTCGTAAGCTAATAGAGCTGAGGAAAAAAGTCGTGCATACCAAAACCCTTAATAAGCCAAAGCCCTTGATACTTCATTTAAGGGCGCAATAAATCATCGACACCGGTATGACCCTGCTCAAAACAGCTTATCATGCCGGCAATCCCCATAGTCATAACGGCCAAAAAAACCACATTAACTTGATGGCCAAAAGAATAATTACTGAGGCCAAAAATAAGATTTGCGCCGACCAGCATAACGCCTAAAAACCCTAAATACTGCGCCTCAATATGTGGGCTAATCAAGGCTTGATAAAAATAATACAACAAACCTCCATACAAAACAGCATATCCAAATACCCCTAATAAACCGAGGATAGCCATTAAGTGCAGTGGCTCATTATGCGCATGATCAAAAATATAAATATCTGCAACCTCTCCTGCCGCAATTTTTTCTTGTAAAGCGGTATTAAAGTTGCCGGAACCAACGCCAATAAAGGGGTGTTCTTGAAAAATTAACCACGCCGCTTTCCAAACCTCCATGCGTAGACCAATGGAAGATGTCTGTAATACCTGCGTATGATGTTGCATATCTGTTGCAAAATAATGGCGCATTTCTTGCGACACCAAATTAACACGTGACTTAACATGCGCACTGCTATGGTAAGTCATCGCCATAAAACTCGTTAATAAAAAAATACCGGCTAATTTAGTCCGCTTCTGTGTCGGAAAATATAACGTAAATAAAATAATGAAAAAGGGAAGTGCCACCCAGCCGCCGCGACTACCTGATAAGGCAGAAGCAACCAGACCCATAGCAAACGCCAATAAGCAACTGATAAAAAATAGCTTTTGATAACGATACTGCCTGATTAAAAATAAACTAGCCAAGCTCATCATCCCGAGCAATAAACTGATATTACCAAAGCTAATTTTTATCACATACCCATGCACATTAGACGCATCAACATAATGCCATTGGTATATTGCCAGTAAACCGGCACCGATAGAGCCTATTAATAAGCCGGTAACAAAAGGTTTAACACTTACGACCGCTTGCCTGCATGCAAAATAAATAGGCAGAGCTAAAATAAACCTTGCATAAAAATCAAAATATCGAAACCGAAAATCACGCACGCTAACATCTAATGCAATGATTAAGGGTAAACAAAGCATCGCGGCAAATAATACTTTTTCTTTAAAATTAAGCCTCAGACTGAGCGGCCAATGAATTAGCAACACGATGAGCGAGCTGAGTAAAATAATAGCCGCCGCAATATTAACACCATGCTGAACGGTTAATACCATAACCGGCATCAATCCGAGTGATAAAGACAATATTTTTGAAGTGATATTATGCATACAATGCGGTATTTTTGCTGTCCATTTTAGATTCATGCTAAGCTAGCCAGACCTTATTTTTCACTTCATTTCTGTATGCAAAAAACGACCTCAAGCTTCCAAATATATAAACGTTTACTTAGATACGTCCGACCTTATATTAAATTTTTTATCATTAGTATAGTGGGTTTTTTAATTGTAGCAGTTGCCCAACCGCTCACGGCAGAATTAATTAAAACAATTATTGAAACCTTAGAACACCGCACTGCAAACAATACTCAATATTTACCTTTCTTAATTATTGCCTTGGTTTTTATCCGTGGTATTGGCGTGTTTTTTGGCAATTATTATCTGGCAAAAGTATCGGTCAGTGTCGTGCATAAAATACGTCGTGAAATTTTCAACCATTATACGCAATTATCAACTGAATATTTTGATGCACAAAATAGTGGTCGCCTGATTTCATTAATTACGTACAATGTCGCTGAAGTAGCACGCGCTGTCACCGATTCGGTTCGAATATTTATTCGTGAAGGCCTAACCGCTATCGGCTTAATTGCCTATCTTATTTGGCTTAACTGGCAATTAACCCTGGTGTTTATGGTCATCGCTCCCTTTATTGCCTTACTGGTAGTGGTTGCGGGGAAAAAGCTCAGAGCACTGAGCAAAAATGTACAAGATTCAATGGGTGAAATGACGCATATTACCTCAGAATTGGTTACCGGCAATCGTGTCGTAAAATGTTTTGGAGGGGCTGACTACGAAACGCAACGCTTTAAAAACAGCAGTTTATTTAACAAGCAACAATCACAAAAAGTCGCTTTGGTATCTGCCGTACAAAACCCCATTATGCAAGTACTGGTTGCCCTGGCATTGGCTACATTGTTGTATTTGGCACTACAAATGATGCAAGCAGCCAGTACCGGTGAATTTGTCGCCTATTTGCTTGCCGCCTTTATGATTCCAAGACCCATTCAATTATTGGCCGCCGCCAATAATGATATTCAAAAAGGCATTGCGGCCGCGAGTGATATTTTTACCGTACTCGATGTGCCTACAGAAATAGACCAAGGCACTCAAACACAAGTGCTAGGCAAAGGGGCGTTAAGTTTTAAAAATATTTCTTTTCGTTACCCCGGCGCGACAAAACCCGCCCTTAAAAATATCAATTTTACAATACAGCCCGGCCAAACCGTTGCCATTGTCGGTGCATCCGGTAGCGGTAAAACCACTTTAACTAATTTAATACCACGCTTTTATGATTACAGCCAAGGGAGTATTTTGTTAGATGGCATTGAAATCAAGCAATACACTTTAGCCTGTTTAAGGGAGCAAATTGCCTTAGTTACGCAAAATATTACTTTATTTAATGATACCGTTTTTAATAATATTGCTTATGGCACGCTCAGTAATGTTACGGAAGAAGAGGTTAACAAAGCAGCTGATGCCGCCTATGCCACCGAGTTTATCAACTCTTTAGCCCAAGGCATGCAAACTGAAATTGGTGAGCACGGCATCCAGCTTTCCGGTGGGCAACGACAACGCTTAGCGATTGCCCGCGCTCTGCTCAAAGATGCTCCACTATTAATTCTTGATGAAGCTACCTCAGCACTAGATACCCAATCTGAGCGTTACATTCAAAAAGCGCTCGAACATGTAATGGCACATAGAACCACTATCGTTATCGCCCATCGCTTATCCACCATCGAAAAAGCAGATATCATTATGGTGATGGCAGAAGGTGAAATTATTGAACGCGGGACGCATACACAGTTATTGGCTCAAAACGGTGCTTATACCCGGTTACATGCGATGCAGTTTAGCGACACCAACACAGCGATTAATGGAGAGAAGCAAAACGATTAATAGATGCGCTTAAAGATAAAATGGCGCGCCCGAGACGATTCGAACGTCCGACCCTTGCCTTCGGAGGGCAATACTCTATCCAGCTGAGCTACGGGCGCGTATTGAATTGGCTATTATACAAGATATTTAGCATTTCTTTTATAACTATTTTCGGCAATCCATGCCGTATGCCCAAAAACAAAGCGACACTTTACGATAGCATCGCTTTTAGATGCGCCAAATTGGCTTTACCGCGTGCTTTTTGTTCTGCTTTATCCAGCTTTTGTTTACCGACCCATTCTAAATCTTCTTCGGGTAACTCGGCTAAAAAACGGCTGGGTTCGGTTTCACTAATATCACCATAACGCTTACGATGTGTGCAATAACTAAAAGTACAAGTTCGTTGGGCTCGGGTAATACCGACATAAGCAAGCCGGCGTTCTTCTTCAATATTGTCGGTTTCAATACTATTTTGATGCGGTAAAATATCTTCTTCAATACCAATTAAAAATACATGTGGAAACTCAAGCCCCTTAGCGGCATGCAACGTCATGAGGCTTACTTGCTCATCCGCCTGTTCATCTTGGTTGCGATCCAATATATCCATTAATTGAATTTTGGCCACAATTTCATCCAGTGATTTATCTTCCGTTGCGTCACTTTTGGCAAGACGTTGCAACCATTCTGTTAATTCCGCTATATTTTTCATTTTACGCTCGGCGGCTTTCTGTGTATTGCTATTTTCCTGTATCCATTGCGGATAGTTTATTTGCTGAATAAAACGCTCCATTTCCGCAAATATATCCCCCGTTTGCATGGCGGCAGAGGTTTTCTGTGTCCATTCACAAAATTTCTGCAATCGACTCACAGCGGTAGCCGAGAGCTTTTGTTTTAAGCCCATTTCAGTACAAGCACTAAATAAACTAATATGCCGTGCATTGGCATAAGCACCTAATTTTTCTAAAGTTGATGGCCCAATTTCACGGCGCGGCGTATTAACAACCCGTAAAAATGCGGCATCATCATCTTGATTAACAAAGAGCTTTAAATAACTGAGAATATCTTTAATTTCAGCATAGGCAAAAAAAGATGTACTGCCATTAATAAAATAAGGCACATCATGCTCACGTAAGCTACGTTCAAATAGGCGTGATTGATGATTGCCGCGATACAAAATAGCGTAGTCACCATAACTTGCTCCTGTTTTAAACTTATGGTGCACAATTTCAGAGACAATTTGTTTGGCCTCTTCTAAATCATTTTTATGTGATAACACGCGCAACGGCTCACCAAACATCATATCGCTCCACAGTTTCTTGGCAAAAACATGTGAATTATTGGCAATCAGTCGGTTGGCAACTTTTAAAATACGACCGTATGAACGGTAGTTTTGCTCCAGCTTAATCACTTTGAGGCGCACATAATCTTTTTGTAATTGCGCCAAGTTTTCAGGCTGTGCGCCACGCCATGCATAGATAGATTGGTCATCATCACCGACCACAGTAAATTTCCCCAGTTTGCCAACTAATAATTTGACCAATTGATATTGCGTAATATTGGTATCTTGATACTCATCCACCAGTAAATAACGAATTTTATTTTGCCATTTTTCTAAAATGGCCGGATTTTGTTGTAAGAGCAACACAGGCAATAAGATTAAATCATCAAAATCCACCGCATTATAGGCTTTTAAACTTCGTGCATACTCAGCATAGAGCATGGCGTTTTCTTGGTCGGCAATATCCGCTTGTTGCAAGGCTTGCTCTGGGGTCATAAAGGCATTTTTCCATTGCCCAATTTGCGTAGCATAAAGATTAACAGCATCTATATCATAATTGACCTGGCTATGCGTAATTAGATTTTTGAGCAAAGTGATTTTATCTTGCTCATCAAATAAGGAAATACCGGATTTATACTGTAAGGTTTTATGCTCTTTACGCAAAATATCTAGGCCTAAAGAGTGAAAAGTGGATATACGCAAACCACGCAATGCCTTATCATCCAGCAATTTAGTCACCCGTGCTTTCATTTCACGAGCGGCTTTGTTGGTAAACGTTAACGCTGCAATATGCCTTGCAGGCAAGCCCTGTTTAATAAGATAGGCTATTTTTTCGGTAATCACGCGCGTTTTACCACTGCCCGCACCGGCTAAGACCAATAAAGGCACATCAATGGTTTTTACCGCAGTTTGTTGTTGAGGGTTCAGTTTAGACATGCAAAATATCGTGTAAAAAAATGGTAACAACGTGAAGGTTTATAAATTATGATAACGGTTCATATCAAATAAGCCTGCATTTAAACCCCGCAATTTTTTATGCTCGGCATTAAACCAGTCCAGCATAGACCAGATATTGGGGTTAGTACGCCGCACGCCATACTGTGCATAAAAAGCCGCTTGGCTCTTAGCCGTTTGCGCACTTTTAAATGCACTCACAAACGAATCTAAATCTGACTCATCCACACTAAAGAAAAAATTAGGATAACTGCCAATAAACCCCGGTACCACAGTTAAGGTGTCTTGCCCCGGCATACGGCGGTAACTTTCTGCAAAAATATAAGCGACATTGCTCAGTGCTTTATTATGCAATAAGGTATAAGCTCGGTCTTGGCCTGAGTGCATCTTAACACGTAAAAATGCAATTTCAGGAATAGCCGCATTTTTAAGACCCGTCAAACCATCTAATGACTGCAAAATAGCATCCACACGATCCATTTGCACACAGACTTCTTGCTCACATCCTCGCTCAGCCCAACGATTAGGCCGTAGTGCTTTGCCTAAGCGTTGTTTTACCTGCCGAAAAAAATCGGCATAATAATCCTGGCTACTGAACTGTACCTTGCTGGAAAAATCTAAATTTAATAATTCAGACCCCATACGCCCATCGACCAAGCCTTGATACCAAGTATTATAAATCGCTTCACGACTGGTCGCCGGCAAAAAGCGTAATAGATTATACTCGCCATCACGCCGTAAAAAGTCCATATAAGTACGCGAGGCCAATTGATGTGCCGCCGAACCAAAAACATTAAAGTCAGCAACCAATAAATAATGAATACGTTCAAAAAGTGGATAATCCACTACCCAAGCCGTTTTAGGTAATGTTCCAATTAAACCTTGCGCAACCGTCGCGCTGTCATAGTGCCGAAAAACCGTAAGAGCGGCGTTTTGGTTATGCTTATTGCCATTCCAAATATTATTTAATGTCAGTCCACCCCGAGGCTGTATCACCTCTTGAATAAATTCAGATTTTTTATATAAATATTCTTTACCCAGTTTATTGTAAGTTTCCCAGCCTAATAGACCGATTTGATCCCCTTCTTTACCAGGTAAAAATAAAATATCATTATATTTCTCTAGCCTTTGTTTTATCGCGGTTTGATATTGATGATTGGGATTTAAGAACAAGACCCAAAAGTGATCCTGTATCACGTTTAATGCTAACTGCCCACGACAAACCGGGCCTTTAATAAATCCAGAAACAAAATATTGTGCATCATCTAATAAAAATTGGTACTTAATCCTATTTGGAATAGCCGCAAATGTTTTAAAAGGATTCGCCCCTGCTTCAGGCTGATAAGAGGGAAGCTTATGTACTTGAAAATTATCGGCAAAAAATAATTGTTGATAGCGTTGTCTACGTTGCTCACCTAGCTCATAAACAAAGTGCGTCTTATCAACAATAGTGCTGACAATGGGACGTAAACGATAGTAAAACTTGGCAACTTGTGGATCATCATAGGGACGGATGGACTTAATTTCCTCAATAGGCTCACCGGTCGGCGTTTTTGAACGTACCAATTTAAAAAATTCATTATCGGCATGGCCTTTAAAATGTAAATGACCAATAAATAAATGTTCATAAATATAACGTGATACTAATTGTTGCTTTAAAGAAGCGCGATTAAAAAATAACTCCCATTTAATAATTTCCTGCCGAGCCGCTAATGATAAGCGTAAATGCTGATCATTTTTTGCGCCCTGCTCCAACCAAGTCAATATCGTATGCTCTTGTGCCAGATTCAAGCCCGGCATCGCATAAGGCATACCCCAGTTAGGATATTTATCAGCAAATTTAGCATAATCTTCAATACGTGGACATTGATACCGGTCATCTAAATTAAAGTTATATTTGCCTTCTAGCTTGCCTGTGAGTGCTTGTGGGTGACGACGTTTTTGCATTAATAATTGCGCTAATATTGAATTATCAATACCGGCAATTGCTGAGTCTTTGCGTTCATTGATGACCGGAAAGAAATGTTTATCACGCCAGCCTTGCGTACTGCTAGCATCAATAAATAAGCGCGTAGGCGAGGCCGCCTGCAAACGGCCGCCTTGATACACGGCCTCTTTGCTCGCACCACGCTCTAACCCCTCAAATGAACTCAGTTTCAACTGGCAAGGCGCATCATAACAGGCATGACAAGCCACACAGCGAGCATCAATAATCGGTTTTACCTCATTAACATAGGAAATATTACCCTCTGCAGCCTGTTCTATTTGGTGAGATCTGGGCTTGGAATCACCATACAGTTTTTGGAAATCTTTCGCTTGTTGCGTTGCACAGCCAAGCATTAACATAAGCAGTGCTAGCACTAAATGAGCTTTAAATAATCGTTGCATGATAACGTCCTCAGCGTAATGACTTATAAAGTAACCACAATCGTATCTAATTATGCTCAAATAAGCCACTGAGGAATCTATAACGCCTATTGCAATCATGCAGGACTAGCCAGAGTGCGTATAAAATGACCGGCACATTGCGTACCACATGCCGTACAGGCACCTTGTGCATCTAAATTCCATTCTAATAATTGATACCAATCACGACCAATCAATAACTGCCCGCAAGCATGACAAAAAGTACTGTCTGCCGCTTTATGAAGCACATTACCCACATAAGCATATTGAATGCCATTTTTTAACGCAATATCACGCGCATTCACCAATGAGGCCAAAGGCGTGCAAGGTTTATTCAGCATTTTCCAATCAGGGTGAAAAGCGGAAAAATGTATCGGTACCTCAGGATCTAAATGTGTCACAACCCATTGGGTTAATTGTTCTAATTCAGCCGTAGAGTCATTTTCATTCGGAATAATTAAAGTGGTTAACTCCAGCCATACAGATGTATCATGATAAATATATTGCAATGTATCCAATACTACCGCTAAATGCCCGCCTGTGATTTTATGATAAAAGCGTTCACTAAATGCTTTCAAATCAATATTCGCAGCATCCATATAATGATAAAACTCCGCTCTAGGATCAGGACAAACATAGCCGGCGGATACCGCAACTGAGCGAATACCTAATTCACGACACGCGCTGGCCGTATCAATTGCATATTCATGAAAAATAACGGGGTCATTATAAGTATAAGCAACACTTAAACACTGTAACTGCTTGGCTTTAGCCGCAATCGCTTCAGGTGTCGCCAAATGCATTAAGGTATCCATTTCCCGAGATTTATTCATATCCCAGTTTTGGCAAAATTGACAGGCCAAATTACAACCGGCGGTTCCAAAGGAAAAAACCGTCGAGCCGGGGTAAAAATGATGTAGCGGCTTTTTTTCGATAGGGTCAATGGCAAAACCGCTGGAACGGCCATAACTGGTCAATACCAGTTGCTGTTGCAGGTTTTGGCGCACAAAACACAGGCCACGTTGCTCTGCATGCAGTTTACAAAACCGAGGGCATAAATCACATTGAATACGCCCATCGCCTAAGTCATGCCAATATTTTGTGCCAAGCTGATATGCCATCATTAACTTACCTGCAAAGATGCAATTCACTTAATAATACCCAAGTCTCACTTATTTTTTGGTGATTATTTCATCCTTAACTTAACACAAGCTACAAAAAACACTGGATAATCGACATAAATAGGTTTATACAGATAAGACTATATCGGCTTAAGGAGACAAAGACTTATGCTTAAAGTACGTCCTACTGCTGTCGCTGGGAGCTTCTACCCAGCTGATCCAAAGCAATTAGCCCTGATGCTGAAAAGCCTCCTGCAACAAGCTTCCTCTTGTACCAATACACCCAAGGCAATTATTGTTCCACATGCAGCTTATATTTATTCAGGAGCAATTGCCGCTAGTGCATATGCCTGCTTACAAACTCAGCGCGAACATATTAGTCGCGTTGTTTTGTTAGGACCTGCACACAAAGTCGGATTTTCCGGTCTCGCCTTATCAAGTGCGGATGCATTTGGTACGCCTTTAGGTAATGTAGCACTTGATATCGAAGCAACAGCTACTTTAACGCATTACCCATTTGTACATTATTTTGATTCCGCTCATACAGAAGAACATAGCTTAGAAGTGCAATTACCTTTTTTACAAATAAGCTTAGCCGTATTTAAATTAATTCCTATCGTCGTGGGTGACTGCTCCCCCGAACAAATTAGACAAGTACTGGAAGTATTTTATGAGCAAAAGCATACTATCATAGTCATTAGTTCTGACCTCAGTCACTACCATGATTACACAACAGCACAAAGCTTAGACACATTAACCAGCGCAAAAATTGAACAACTTGATTATCAGCATTTAGATTTTGATAGTGCTTGTGGACGCACTCCCATTAGCGGCCTGCTGGCGCTGGCGCAACAAAAATCTTTAACCGTTAAAACAATTGATCTTAGAAATTCTGGCGATACAGCCGGTGATAAAAACCATGTAGTAGGATATGGTGCTTATGTTATTAAATAAAGCGCAACAACAGCTATTATTAGCACTAGCCAAAGAATCCATTACACATGGATTAAAATATGGCCAAACCTTACAGATAAATAGCCACGACTATGCCACCGAACTGCAAACCATTCGTGCGACGTTTGTTAGCTTAGCAATAAACGATCAATTGCGCGGCTGCATTGGAGTGCTGGAGGCTATTCGCCCCTTAGTCGTTGATATTTCTGAAAATGCCTTTGCCGCCGCATTCAACGACCCCCGTTTTCCACCTTTAACAATGATGGAGTTACCACAATTGGCGATACAACTCTCTATTTTAAGCGCGACCGAAGCAATACAATTTACATCCGAAGCCGATTTAATCTCTCAGCTACGCCCTAATATTGACGGCTTAATTCTCCAAGAAGGCCAATATCACAGCACTTTTTTACCTTCTGTTTGGAAATCATTGCCTGAACCAGAGAATTTTTTACAGCACTTAAAGCAAAAAGCCGGCTTACCAAGCCATTATTGGTCAGATAGCTTACAAGTATCTCGCTACCAATGTCAGCTTATTGCATAAAAAAACTTAAGATATAGATAAAGTGCTACAGCATTTAAAAATGCCTTTATAGGGCTTATATGTTATGAACATTTACTATCGCCACAATTTAAACACGTCATACAACCATCCATTAGCACTAACGCTTTAGTTTGGCATTTTGTACAAAGCTGAGCTTGCTCGGGAAAGTCGTTACTGTCTTCTGTATTAGCATATTTTGCGTCAAATTCTTCACGTTTTTCAGCTAGGAATTGTTTTTGATGTGCATCTAATTCCAAATCTTTTAGCATACCAATTTGTTTCATATGCTGCTCAATAGCATGACCGATTTCAGCTACTAAAGACGGCATATAGACCCCACCCTTTTTAAAGTACCCCCCTTTAGGGTCGAATACCGCTTTAAGCTCTTCGACCATAAAAGTAATATCACCACCTTTACGAAAAACAGCGGAAATCACTCGGGTTAAGGCGAGTACCCATTGAAAATGCTCCATATTTTTGGAATTGATAAAAACTTCATACGGACGCCGCTCTTCATGCTCGGTACCCATATTAAGAATCATATCATTCACAGTAATATAGAGTGCATGTTCTGATTGGGGCGTTTTAATCTTATAGGTAGAGCCAAATAGCATTTCCGGGCGCATTAAATTTTCATGCATGCTTTCGACATCTATTAGCTCGGCATCATTACTTGCAGGTGACTCTTTTTCTTCTTTAGTCAGAACTTTATAGCCTACAATTTTTTTCTCTATTTTTATCGTCATCGTGTGTGCCTACGTTAGTACTTTTTCAATTTATTATACAATATATAGTATATTAATTTTAATTATACACTACATATTGTTTAACTAAACGATAGCCAAATTATGTATCCCTATTTTAATGTAGTGTTCGAGGGCAAAATAACTCTGCTAATTGGCTAATATTTGTAATAGCATAGTCGGCCTTTAGTTCTGCCGGTGTATATTTTCCTAAATACCCATAAGGCACGAGAGCCGTTTTAAATCCGGCACGTTGACCTGCTTGCATATCATTAATGGAGTCACCAACCATAAGAGATTGTGTTGTTTCAACGGCAAATATTTTTGCCGTTTCTAGTAATGGCAATGGATCAGGCTTCATAACAGGAAACGTATCACCTGAGGCGACAAATTGAAAATAATCTTTAAGACCTATTTTTGCTAATAAGGGTGTAGTAAATTGAGCCGGTTTATTGGTCACGCAAGCTAAATTAATATGTGCTGCTTGTAGTTGTTTTAAACCGCCTTTAACCCCCTCATATAACTGGCTATGCACACAGATATTTTCTTGGTAATAATGGGAAAAAAGGTGCATGGCTTCTGATAATTTTTTAGGTGTATGAGCCGGCTCTTGTTCGCCTGTTAATGCACGTTGAATGAGCATTTTGGCACCATTACCCATCCATTGCTGTATCTGTGCTTCTGGATAATTTTCTTGCTTGAGGGCGGTTAGCATCCTATTGATAGCAACAGCTAAATCAGGCGATGAATCAACTAACGTCCCATCAAGATCAAATACAATTAACTCAGGCTTAAAGTATTGCTTTGTCATGATTGCAAAATACCGCCGGCAACTAAATGCTGTGGCTCTAAAATAATTTCTAATTCAGCGCGTGGTATATCGGTCATTTCAGCAGCAACATCAATAATAGCTCGCCCTTGTTGATACGCCGCTTTAGCAATTTCAGCAGCTTTGGCATAGCCAATGATAGGGTTAAGTGCGGTCACTAAAATGGGGTTTCTGGATAAAGCTGTCTGTAAGTTATCTGCACGCACACTAAAATCTGCAATGGCATGATCTGCTAATTCAATACTCACCTTACTGATAATATCGATACTTTGCAGAATATTATAAGCAATCACCGGCAACATGACATTTAACTGGAAAGTTCCCGATTGGCCGGCAACGGTAATAGTAGCATCATTACCAATCACTTGCGCCGCAACCATTGCAGTGGCTTCAGGCAACACAGGATTGACTTTTCCAGGCATAATACTACTACCAGGCTGTAAAGCAGTTAACTCTATTTCTCCTAAACCTGCTAATGGGCCACTATTCATCCAACGTAAATCATTGGCAATTTTCATTAAGCTAACAGCAATAGTTTTTAATTGCCCTGAAAGTTCTACAATAGCATCTTGACAACTTAAGCTTTCAAACAAAGAATCATTAGGCGTAAATTGTATTTCTGTGGCTGAGCTAAGCGTTTGCGCAAATTTTGCGGCAAATTCTGGGTGAGCATTAATGCCGGTACCAACAGCTGTACCTCCTTGGGCTATTTTTTGTACTCTTGTCAACGCACTTTGCACACGGCCTATACCATTTCTAATTTGCAGCCCCCAAGCACCTAACTCTTGCTCTAAGGTTATCGGCATCGCATCCATTAGATGAGTGCGTCCTGTTTTAGTATAGGCACGGCAAGCAAGTGCTTTAGTTTCAATTTTGGTCGCTAAATAATCTAAAGCAGGCATTAGTTGACCATGACATTCTAAAGCAGTACTCACATGTATAGCCGTTGGGATAACATCATTACTACTTTGTCCCATATTCACATGATCATTAGCACTAATGAGTTCGGAACTGTTTTCTGTAGCAAGATGTGCCAATACTTCATTGACATTCATATTAGTACTAGTACCTGAACCTGTTTGGAAAATATCCACAGGAAACTGGTCAGCATGCTCGCCGTTTATAATTTGTACCGCAGCTTGTATAATCGCTTCCCCTCTTGCGGAGTCTAATAAGCCTAAATCCATATTAACTATTGCCGCCGTTTGTTTAATTAATGCAACGGTTTTAATAAAAGCGGGCGGGAGTGTTAAGCCACTAATAGGAAAGTTATTAATAGCCCGTTGTGTTTGTGCACCATATAAAGCGTCACTAGGGACTTGTAGCTCCCCCATGCTATCCTGCTCTATTCTAAATGTTGTTTTCATTGTTAATCTTCCACTTAAATGCCATATTGTTGCTGATACTCTTTAATTGCGGCAATATTCATCGTATAAGCGGGGTCTACCTGCATAAAATCTATGATATTTTGCAGCGAAATAATAGAGACAACCGGCATATCAAAGCGATGACTCACCTCTTGAATAGCAGAAATATCATTTTCCCCTTTTTCTTGTCTATCCAAGGCAATTAAAACGCCGACCGGCGTTGCGCCAGCCGCTTCAATAATAACAACTGATTCGCGCACTGAAGTACCGGCCGTAATAACGTCATCTAAAATCAACACATTACCTTGCAATGGTGCACCAACTAAAAGCCCGCCTTCACCATGATCTTTTGCTTCTTTACGATTAAAGGCAAAAGGAATATCACTTTTTTGCACCTGTGCATACGCAATGGATGCGGCACTGACTAACGGAATACCTTTATAAGCGGGACCATATAATATATCCACATCAATTTTTGAATGCACCAGTGCTTGCGCATAAAACTGTCCCAATTTAGCTAATTTGGCACCGCTATCAAATAAGCCGGTGTTAAAAAAATAAGGGCTTGTACGACCAGATTTCAGTGAGAAACTGCCAAATTTTAAGACACCACAATCTAACGAATATTGAATAAACTGTTTTTGATAATCAAGCATGACTTATACCGCGTTAAGAAAATTTTCTAAAATATTATCCAGAAAGTGCCACCCTTTTTCCGAACAAAAATAATGTTGGTGCTGCTCTAACAATAAGCCCTGCTGCATACATTTGGCTAATGCCGGCTGCAAAGAGTCAAGCTCTAAGCCCGTTCTTTGCCTATAGTTTACAAGACTAAAGCCACCTTTTAAACGTAAATGATTCATAACAAATTCTAAAGCCAAATCATGCACAGCAATGACTTGTTGAGTACGATCATTTTGTTGTTGCCGTAAATATTGCTCGGGTTGTTTGGGCTTTAAGCTACGAATAATTTTATTAGGTAATGCTTGTGTTATTTTGCCATGCGCACCTGCCCCTATTCCCAAATAATCCCCAAAAGACCAATAGTTGATATTATGCCGGCACTGCTTACCTACTTGAGCATAGGCCGATATTTCATATTGTGAATAACCCTGTATAGACAGGCGTTTTTGACACGCTAATTGCTGCGTATAAATGAGCTCATCATCAGGCAATACTGGTGGGTATTTATAAAAGTAAGTATTAGGCTCAACCGTGAGTTGATAAAAAGAAATATGACTTGGCTCTAAGGCAAGTGCTTGTTCAACATCTTGCTCACTATCATGACCGGAATCATCAGGTAAACCAAACATCAAGTCTAAATTAAAATTATCAAAGCCTACTTGCTTAGCCATCTGCACGGCAGTAATAGCTTCACTAGCCGAATGCACTCGCCCTAAACGTTTTAGGTGCTGATCATGAAAACTTTGTATACCAATAGATAAGCGATTAATCCCTATTTCTCGGAAAGCTGCAAATTTGGCACTTTCAAAAGTGCCAGGATTGGCTTCTAGCGTAATTTCTATATCATCAGAAAAATGAATATATTGTTGAATACCCAATAACAAACGCTGTATTTGTATAGCAGAAAATAGGCTGGGAGTACCACCACCCATAAAAATACTGCGAATGAGTCTTGTTTCTTGAAAAAACTTTATATCTTGTGCTAAATCATCCAGCAGGGTATTAATATAAATCTCTTCAGGTAAAGTATTAGTAACTGCATGGGAATTAAAATCACAATAAGGACATTTTTGAATGCACCATGGAAAATGGATATAAAGGCTAAGTGGAATGGTAGATGTTACATCCTGCATAGTGAAACTACCCCAAAAAACTA
>JALSIU010000230.1 GCA_026989715.1 Methylomonas sp. | reverse complement strand
CCGAAAATGCCGACCCTTTAGTCGAAAAATCATTGCGTCATGCAGCGGCTTATATTGCCGCTCAACATGACAAAACCGATATTGGGGTCTGGTTTCGTCATGATTCTCTCGAAAACTCACTGGAATCACTTAACCAAGCTCCGTTTACGCTCCTCAAAACAACAACGTTTGGCAAATCACCTTCTAATATGCTTGTTTTGAACACTCACCTTGATACAACGGTGGCACTTGAAAGGTACAGGCGTTTAACACAAGATGAGCAATATACCCCTTTAGTCAAGTCTGCACGCGCGGCAACCCAGAAAGTGCTAAGCCATCAACCGGCTGACTGGCTTTACAAACCTTTATTTTGGGCAGTGGACTTAACCTTTCTGCCTGAAAATAAAGCTCAAAACCTACCCGTATGGACTCGCGCCTTAAAGCGGATAACATGGAAATACCTTATCCCTAAGATTTATAAACTCAAAGCCATTTACCCACGCTTTGTTATGCCTAATGGCTATATAGATAGGGATTTAGGTCTAAAAAATTTAACCGATCCTTATCTAAGTGTTAATTTATGGGATTTATTGCGTCACGAACACTATTTTGCTGAAGACCACTACCAATCAATCATTGACAAAAGCCTAGCCTACACACATCAATGTGGCTTACTGGATAAGTGGGCTGAAATGACCGGAAAACAACATTCTCTGGTATTTTGGGCTGAGGCACTCTACCAACGTTGCCTTGTCAATACAGACTCTCAATACAGGGATTGGTTGGCAGAAACTGTACTGCTACTAGAAGACCGCAAACTGGGGCTAGCACCTTCCTCATTAGGTGGCTATGGCGAAACAGTTCCCGCAGTTGCACAAAAACCATGTCATACTGCCCCCACAGCACAAGTACGTATCATCAACTTATGCAATGACAACAAGATAGAGTTTCTATTTATCAATACGGCAAAAGAGGCAGTAACCCTGAATATTGACACACACTATATGTCACAATTAACTCAGGGAAAAATAAATGACACATTACTCGAAAACATAAATAAAGAAATTATAATTCCTGGAAAATCTTGGTTTATTGGATACCAAACACATGCCTAATTCTACGCAAAATAAAACAGCCCGTATTATTGCTTTTCATCTTCCTCAATTTCACCCGACCCCCGAAAATGATAAGTGGTGGGGGAAAGGCTTTACTGAATGGACAAATGTAGTCAAAGCAAAACCGCTTTTTCCAGGGCATTATCAGCCTCGCCTACCCGCAGATTTAGGCTTTTACGACCTACGTTTACCCGAAGCGCGCCATGCCCAAGCTGAATTAGCTAAACAATATGGTGTTGAAGGTTTTTGTTACTACCATTATTGGCTGGGGGATGGTAAACGCATGTTAGAGCGTCCTGTTGATGAAATACTAGCCACACAAGAACCTGACTTTCCATTTTGTCTTTGTTGGGCTAATCATAGTTGGAATACTGCGTGGCAAGGGACTGATGAAACCTTGGTCGAACAAACCTATCCCGGGCGCGAAGACCATCAAGCACATTTTGATTATTTGCTCAAAGCCTTCAAAGACTCACGTTATCTCACGGTTGATGGTAAACCCATTTTTGTTGTTTACAAACCGGATGATATTCCTGAAGTGCAAAACGTCATGGAATTCTGGCGTGAATGTGCCATTAAAAGCGGCCTTCCTGGGCTTTACTTAATTGGCGTATCCCATAGAGATGAAAGCTGGGATCCACGTACGCGGGGCTTAGATGCGTCGATTATGCAAGCATTACCCAATCGAGATGGCCGTATTCCCAGACGCTATTTAAGTACAAAATTAAAACTGGCCTTGCAAGGCAATAAACACGAATTAACGATTTGGGACTACGAAGAAATAGCCCCTATTCTGTTAAGAAGTAATACCGTTGACTGGCCTGATTATCCAATTGTACTGCCTAATTGGGACAATACGCCGCGTAGTGGCATGCGCGGCATCGTCTTTAACGGCTCTACGCCTGCATTATTCCAAAAACACTTACATGAAGCTATTTCCCGCGTAAGTAGTCGGCCAAAAGATGAAAGCATTGTTTTTCTGAAAGCATGGAACGAATGGGCAGAAGGCAATTATGTCGAGCCGGATATGAAATTTGGACATGGCTACCTAGAAGCGATTCGTAATGAAGTCATCAAACCGGCAGAATAAATCATGTTAGACCCCTTTTCTAAAAAAATCTTTCATTCCGCTCATACTGCCGCTGCAAACGGTGGTCGCGGCCCATTGATTTTAATGTATCACGGCACGCCTGCTACAAAAAGTCCTGCAAGCTCCATTTACTCCGTTACCGCTGATAATTTCCAACAGCAATTAGATTTATTAAAAAATAATGGCTGGACAACAAAATGTATTGCAGATTTACCCAATATTGATAGCTTTCCAGATAAAACCGTTATTTTAACCTTTGATGATGGCTACCTCGATAACTATGAAGGGGCTTACTTACCATTGTTGGAAAGAGACATGACGGCAACGTGGTTTATTGTCACGCAAGTTATTGGCAAACAGGCAGACTGGTTAGAGCGCACTTCAGGCGAAACCGCAATGCTTGATACAGAGCAGTTAATTACCATGGCAGCATCAGGTATGGAAATAGGTTCACATACCATAAGTCATGCAAAACTCTCTGACGTTTCTGATGCTAAACAACAAAGCGAAATCATAGATTCTAAACAACAGCTAGAAGTACTATTAAATCAACCTGTCAAATCGTTTGCTTACCCTTATGGTTTGTATAACGACAGTAGTTTAAAGTATGTACAACAAGCGGGTTATCAATTTGCCTGTACCGTCAGGCCAGGCTGGTTTAATAATGAAAAGAACCCATTATTATTGCGTAGAATATGTATTAACCTTGATGACTCTCTCTCAACATTTGCCCGTAAACTTGCCTTCGCAGACTGTGATGTTAACTGGAAAAAGATGGGGAACTATAGCATTAATCGTATTCGTTCTAAATTTTCTGGAAAAATATGAGCACCTATACTAAAGACCTTATCTCAGTAATAATGCCCTGCTTTAACGCAGAAGCCAATATAGAAAATAGTATTCTCAGTGTCTTACAGCAAACTGAAGCTCACTTTGAACTTATCGTTGTCGATGATGGTTCGCGTGATACATCCTTAGAAATTTTGCATCAACTGCAACACAAAGACTCACGCATCAAGGTATTTAGTAAAGCTAATGAGGGTGCAGGTCCTACTAGAAATTATGGTTTACAACATGCCTCTGGTGAGTTCATTGCTTTTCTTGATTCCGATGACTATTGGGATAAAGATTTTTTAAAAATAATGCGATCGGCTTTACTACAAAGTAACACCGATTTAGTTTATTGTGGCTGGCAAAATATTGGCCTGGAGGGTGGGCGCGGCGAACCCTTTATCCCCCCTGATTATGAAAATGAACATAAATACGAATCCTTTTTACAAGGTTGCCGCTGGCCAATACATGGCGCATTAACTCGGCATGCCGCCATTGATGCAGTCGGTGGTTTTGATAATCGCTTAAGCTCCTGTATGGACTATGATTTATGGTTAAAAATTGCAACAAGCCATAAAATTCAGTTAGTTCCTCAGGTTCTCTCTTTTTACTTGCACCATGAAGGCGAGCAAATTACCAAAAATAAAGCGAGAATGGCCTTTAATCACTGGCAAGTACAAAAGAATTTTATTCAACAACATCCAGAAGTTATTAACACCCTAGGCAAAGCAAAGGTTCGTCAATTGACTATTGGGGAGTTATTAAAGCGTGGTTATGATTGTTACTGGCAAAGAGACCTTGTTGCCGCACGTACTATTTTTAAAGCCGTTATGCAGCATCATTACGGTACATTGAGTGACTGGAAATATATGTTGCCCTCTCTACTTCCCTACTCATTACACCAAAAACTGCTTAAAAAAATGGACTCATCCTCATGAAAAAATTGACGGTTGCCATCTGTAGTTATAATCGTGCTGAGCGTTTACCTGAACTTATTCAAGCATTACGCGCTCAACCTTGCCCGATTAGCTTTAAAATTTTAGTGATTGATAATAACAGCACCGATAGCACACAATCAGTCATTGCTGAACTATCTACAAAGGAAGGCGCACCGCTTGACTCTGTCATAGAAAAACAACAAGGCATTCCTTTTGCACGAAATCGTGCTATTGCCGAATGCTTAACGGATGATTTTCTACTCTTTATTGATGATGATGAACTGCCTTCCGCGCGTATGCTAGAAGCCGCAGTGTATTCATTAGAGACTGAGGGAGCAGAATGCGTAGGAGGTAAAATCAGCATCAATTTTGACTCTTATCCTCGCCCGAATTGGTTAAGTGATGATTTATTGCCTTTTTACGGAGAAATTAATTACGGAACAGAGCCTTTTTGGATTACCGACCGTAGCACACCCATCTGGAGTGGTATTGTTGCTTATCGAATGACACTCTTTAGAAACAACCCAAAACTGCGCTTTGACTCGCGTTATAATCGCAAAGGTAAAGGCATTGGAGGCGGCGAAGATGGCATTATGTTTCAGCAATTACTCCAACAAAAAGTAAAAATGCGTTACCAACCAGATATGGCGGTTGATCATTTTATCGAAGATTGGAAAATACGACGTAGCTATTTTTTAAAACTACACTTTATTGCCGGCCGCAAATATGGGCAATTTCAAATGGAAGATTATGCACGCACAATATTTGGTGTCCCTCCGTTTATGTTGCCCCAATTATTCAAAAAAATAGGCAAAACACTGGGCATGTTTTTACGTGGTCAACCCGGTGTCTTACGTGAAGCCATGAACGCATCCCATGCGCTCGGTAGCATTTGGGGGAAATTTTTAGCGCGTCATGAAAAGCAGACACATTAAACAATGTCATTAGAAAATAAAACCTTGCAAGTCCTTATCTGTACCCATAATCGTGCAGAGCTATTACAACGGGCTATTCATTATTTAAATCAGGCGGCTAGACCTAAAGCTTATAAAATATCGCTTTTTGTAGTCGCCAATGCCTGCACTGATGCCACCGGTCAGTACTTAGCACAATATCAAGCTGCGCAAACACATGAGCAACTAAACTTGGAGTGGTTCAGCGAGCCTGTTCCTGGTAAATCCAATGCTTTAAACAGTGCCATCCCTAAATTGACAGCCGACATCATTGCTATGGTTGATGATGACCACCGAGTGGATGAAAATTACCTTATGGCCATTAGTCACGCACTGTCTCAATATCCCAAAGCGGATTTTTTCTGTGGCAAAATCATTCCGGACTGGGATGGCAGTGAACCGCACTGGGTACATGAACAAGGTCAATATCGCATCTATCCCCTTCCCGTCCCACGCTTTGATTTAGGGGAAGACGCTATTGTCGTCACACAGGATATTGCCGTTCCGGGCGGCGGTAATCTTGTCATCAAAAAAGAACTATTGACTAAAATTGGCAATTTTTCTACTGCCTATGGGCCGGTTGGGCATAATTTAGGCGGCGCTGAAGATATTGAATGGGTTATCAGAGCGTATAAAGCGGGGGCGCAACTATACTATATCCCTGAAATCGTTCAATATCATTACGTAGAATCAGAGCGTATGACACTGGCTTATGTTATCAAAAAAGCCTATGAACGCTCCTCTTCTACCATTCGGCTGAATGATGAAGCCAAAAATTTTACCGGCTTATTTCCACGCTACCTACTGCGCAAACTGATAACATATTTTCTCTACAGCCTGTTTAGCATTTCAAATAATGCACGTCGATTTTATCTCGTCAGATTAGCGGCAGCTATTGGCGAAATCAAAGGCTTTCTCATGGCAAAACCAGAAACAATATGAACTTATTACAAAAAATATTTGACCGTGAATTTATCGCAAAAAACTTGGCGGAGTGTAATTATCAAGCTAGGGAGCACATTTACCGGCTGATTCATCCTGACATGCCCGACCCTGTTTTTATTATTGGTTGCTCGCGTGCGGGAACAACCGTCACATTTGAAACCATTCGCAGTTCAACTGACTTAAATTCGTTTCCTTATGAAATTCCGCAATTTTGGCATAGCTTAGTTGGCCCTTGGGATGATAATTGGCATTCTGAAGCCGCCACGCATAACGATGCGCAACCGGAACACCGCGACAAAGCATTGGCTTATTTTTATGCACGCCTAGGCAAAGGGCTTATGTTAGATAAAAGCTGCATCAATGTCATGCGCATAAGCTACCTACATAGTTTATTTCCTAATGCTTACTTTATTTACCTGCAACGTGATGGGCGTGATAATATCAGCTCCTTAATGGAGGGTTGGAAACAACGTGGACGTTTTGATTTGCATCAATATTTAGGAAAACTCCCCGCTGATGTGCAGATTAATCAAGGAGAATATAATGACTGGTGCTTTTTTCTTCCCCCTGGCTGGCGAGATTATAATCAGGCATCACTCGAAGAGGTTTGTGCTTATCAATGGATTACAGCCAATCAAATGGCACTAGATGCAAAAGCACTGATTCCCAGTGAAAAATGGATTCATATGCGGTATGAAGATATTTTTGATGATCCGGTCGCCATGTTTCAAAATGTTTTTGCACAATTGCAATTGCCTTTCTCTGAGCAATTAAAATCACGTTGTGCGACATTAAACAAACGCCCGACCAGTATCGTCAACGGGCCGCCTAAAAAAGAAAAGTGGAAAAGCCAAAATCCGGAAGCCATAGAAAAAATACTGCCAACAATAGAGCCAATGATGCAAACGTTAGGTTATCAATAAGCAATCATGTCAACACAAGTCAAAACCAAGCCTTTAGTCAGCGTTATCATTCCGGCCTATAATGCAGAAGCCTTTATCGGCAAAGCAGTCGATAGTGTTTTAGCACAAAGCTATGCTCACTTTGAGCTACTTATCATTAATGATGGTAGCACCGATAACACTGCCGCCATCATTAATGATTACCAAGATACCAGAATTCATTTGATTACCCAAGTTAATGGTGGCTTAAGTAATGCGCGGAATACGGGCATTCAAACAGCACAAGGGAATTACTTGGCATTTTTGGATGCCGATGACTACTGGGCACCGACAAAGCTTGCAAAACAAGTGGCCTTATTACAGCAAAACCCCGCATTAGGTTTTTGTTCCAGTCAGTCACGCATTGAAACGCCCGAAGGCGAATTTCTAAATGACTGGCCTTGCCCCGATATAACAGGCACCACTCTGCAAACCATTTTTATACAAAATGCCGCGATCACAGGCAGTGGCTCAGGAGTCATGGTGACGCAAGCCTTACAAAAACAAGCCGGTTTATTTGATGAGTCTTTAAACAGCCTTGAAGATATTGATATGTGGATGCGCTACGCCGCCCTGGCTGAATATTGTTGCATACCGGAAACGCTAACCATTATCACCAAACGCCCTGACAGTATGAGTAGACACTTAGAGACTATGCGTATCAGTGCTATCAGGGTATTACGCAAAAATAGACCGCTACTCGATAAAGCATTACAAAAAGGCTTTTGGCGCACCTGTTATGCCAGTATGCTATGTGATTACGCAAAATGGGAAGCGCGCAATGGCCTTAAAATAACGGCCATGCAACACCTACTGCTTGCACTGGTATATGCTCCTTTCAGTAAAGGGCGGCTCTCTCTAAGCTTGTTATTTGCAATAACTTTTAATAAACCTTTGGACTAATCCCATCTTCACAAACACATGACACCAATTTATCGTGCCGATATTGATGGCTTAAGAGCAATAGCCGTACTGGCAGTATTATTTTTTCACTCTGGCATCAGCCTTTTTAGTGGCGGCTATGTCGGTGTTGATATATTCTTTGTTATTTCAGGCTATCTGATTACTACTATTATTATTCGCGAAATTGCCAATGATAATTTTTCCATTGTAAGGTTTTACGAGCGCCGTTTCCGACGTATATTGCCGGCCTTAGCCGTTGTGACGCTAGCCAGCCTAATGGCAGGCTTTTTCCTATTAACACCAGAAGGACTCAGTAGCCTTGGTAAAAGCGTTATTGCGACCGCATTGTTCTCATCAAATATGCTGTTTTATTTTGAGTCTGGCTATTTTGATGGGGCTGCGGAAATGAAGCCCTTATTACACACATGGTCACTGGCTGTAGAAGAGCAATATTATATATTTTTCCCGTTATTACTTCTTTTAATTGCTCGCTTTAATACACGACACTATTTAAGCTGCTTACTTGGCCTTGGTATGCTATCTTTTATAGCTTGCATTATATTAACCGAACGACAACCCAGTGCCGCATTTTATTGGATTCCCCCCAGGGCATGGGAGCTCTTTATCGGTAGCATTCTGGCTTTACGTCGCTTACCCACACCCACGAAACGCATATTACGTGAAATTTATTCTTTATTGGGAATAAGTCTCATTACATACAGTATTTTTCAATACTCACCGAATACCCGCTTTCCAGGGATAGCCGCTACACTGCCTACCATCGGGGCAGCTCTTATTATTTGGGCTGGCACAGGAGGGCACTCCATAGTATCCACATTACTCAGCCAACGCGTGATCGTCTTTATTGGTCTTATCTCCTATTCTTTATACTTATGGCATTGGCCTATTATTGTTTATACAAAAATATTTTATATCAAAGAACTAACAGAGCCTGTCATAGGCCTGATGTTTATTGCCATATTTTCCTTAGCCATTCTTTCTTGGCGCTATGTTGAGTCCCCTTTTAGAAAAAAACAACTATTGCCAGAAAAAAACACACTCCTTATAGCATCTGGAATCATCTCTATCATATTGATTGTTAGTGGATTGACGCCTGTTAAAAATCAAGGTTTCCCTCAGAGATTCATCAACATAACAGGATTAAAAACCAAAGATCCAGAGTGGCATCACTGGGGGGAGTGTCAAAATATAATTGAAAAAATTAACAATTCTCAAATACCTTGTGATATTGGCGCAAATTCCGGCAATGCCCGCTTTATTCTTTGGGGAGACTCCCATGCAAGAGCCATTGCCTCAGGTCTTGATTTAAGCGCAAAGAAAATAGATTTAAAAGGAACAATAGCAACGCGTTCCGCCTGCCCGCCTTTATTTGGTATAGAAAGACCTAATAGACAAATTTGCAATAAATTTAATCAAACCGTCTTACAGTTTATCGCACAGTCTGATACTATCGATACAGTCTTTTTAGCTGCAAGATGGGCATTAGCAACTAAAGGCACACGCTATAAACAAGAATCAGGCAAACTCGTACACTTAGTTGATATACAATCAAATTCCCCTAATAATTTATCCAGCACAGAGCTATTCGAACTAGGACTCACGCGAACCATCAATGCATTAAAAAAATTAGGAAAGAAAATCATTATTGTCAATTCCGTCCCTGAAGTTGGCTATGATGTGCCTTCAGCACACCTAATCGCTTCATTGACAGGGCGTTCCACCGATAATGTGATTGCACCAACGGTGGATGAATATAAGCAAAGAACGGAAGAAGTCAGAGATATTTTGCAAAAACTAAACGCACAAATACCAATTACCATAGTACATCCTGAGCATTACCTTTGTACGCATACAAATTGCCAAGTTACAGCTGAAGGGCGGCCATTATATCGAGATGATGACCACCTATCTACTTTTGGATCTCACTTTATTGCCTCCGCTTTTGATAATGCCTTGCAACATATTGCCCAAGGAGATTAGGAGCTTATATCAGCCCTTTAATCACATACTGCCCTGTCGTTTTTAATGTTACTTTAATAGGTTGAGAGCTGTCATTTTTCCAATACCAACCATGCGTCCCCGTGAAAGGGGCTTGCAACATCCCGTTAGCATAGTGACTGCTCGCTTCTTGATAACTTTTAAAATAGCCTGCACTACTACCTTGAGGTTCACCATGAAAATCAAAATATAATGCGTTGCCATCAGTATCCCATTGATATTCAATACTTGCATCTTGCTCTAAATAAAATTTATATTCTAAACCTGATTTAGCAGGTATCGTAATAACAACAATATTGTCCCACTCAGCTGTTTTACCAACAGGGCAGTTAGTGACCGCTTTTATTTCCTGCTGAACCGGCTTAGCGAGAACCGTTAAACCCATTGCTTTACCAAAGCCAGTAGGATCAATACCGTACTCAGCAGGGCCAACAATGGTTATCAAAATAACAAATGCCAAAACAACAGCACTAACCATACTGATAATTAATGTTTTCCAAGATTGCACAGGAATATTTGTCTCATACATCATGATTACGTTCCCAACAAAAAACCAGCCATTTGATAGCCAAATAAAATTAAACCGCCTGTCATTAACAAAGTATTGTTTAAGACAGCAAAATAAAAATAGCTCTTAAAACGTCGCCAACTATTTAATAACAATAACATAATCAATAATGCTAAAACTTGCCCTATTTCCACACCAATATTAAAGGCTAATAAGTTTTTCCATAAATCTTGTTGCGGTAATGCAAAGTCTTGTAATTTAGTTGCCAGTCCCAAACCATGAAACAAGCCAAAGATTAAAACAGCCGCTTGAGTATTAGGCTGTTTACCCAAAAGACACTGAAAGCCACCCAAATTATCAAAGCCTTTATAAACGACCGATAAACCAATAATGGCATCAATAAGATAAGCATTCACTTCAATGCCCGCCAGTACACCAAAAAAGAGCGTAAAACTATGCCCTAACGTAAAAAGGCTGACATAACGGATAATATCGCGTGTACGAAATAAAAAGAAAATAACGCCAAAGAGAAATAACAAATGATCATACCCTGTGACCATATGTTTCGCACCAATATATAAAAAAGGCCCTATTGCAACACCTTGGTTAGCCTGTAAAAATTGCTTGGTATTGGCATCTACTCCATGCGCAATGGCTACCGACATACACAATAATAACAGCACACTGCCAATTAAAATTGACAATATTTTAATATAATTGATTTCTAAAATAGGGAATTCCTCCTACACTAAATAATTAAAGAAGCTTTAACCGCAATGAACCTTTCCCATTCACGGCCACAAGCTCCTACTACAAAAAATGAACAACTTGTTAGTTTGAAAATAAAGATACCTTAATTAATATAAGCAATAGAAAATTGGACTTAAAACATTTCCCCAAAACTTTCTTCGTAACGTTCTCTAAATTGCTCCATAGTAAAATGATGGTTTTGAGTACCATGGTGCTCAATTTTTATTGAACCTAATAATGAAGCAATACGACCTGTAGCGGCCCAGTCATATTCATTCATGATACCAAACAATAAACCAGCCCGATAAGCATCCCCACACCCTGTTGGATCATTTAATTGCTTTGCTTGAGCTGAGGGAATATCAATACACTGGCCATCCGTATAAATTTTAGACCCCTGCCCGCCTAGCGTAATAATTAGCGCGTCCACTTTTTCTGCCATTTGCTCTAATGATAAACCTGTACGCTCTTGCATTAATTCAGATTCATAATCATTAAAAGTAGCCCAAGTTGCCAGCTCTAATAATGCCAATAACTCCTCACCACTGAACATAGGCATCCCTTGACCCGGATCAAAAATAAACGGTATTCCTGCATCCACAAATTCTTGGGCGTGTTGCTGCATACCCAATTTTCCATCAGGTGAAACAATTCCTATTTCAATACCTGCTTCCGCCGGTACCGTATTTAAATGCGAATCATTCATTGCCCCAGGATGAAAAGCGGTAATCTGGTTATCATCTTCATCCGTTGTAATATAGGCTTGCCCGGTATATTGACCGGCTAAGCGTTTAATATAGTGATCCGATATTTGGCATTGACTTAACCACTGTGCGTAGGGCTCAAAATCATGTCCTACCGTTGCCATAATATTAGGTTCTTCACCTAATAATTTTAAATTATAAGCAATATTGCCGGCACACCCACCAAATTCCCTGCGAATGACGGGGACTAAAAAAGAAACATTCAACATATGTACTTTTTCGGGAAGAATATGGTTTTTGAATTTATCATGAAAAACCATAATGGTATCGTAGGCCATTGACCCACAAATTAATGCACTCATATTTATTTTGTTCCTAAATTTATACTAAAATTAACGCCCATGTCATAGCGGCTAAGATTAACGATAAGCTTACTGCAGCCGACCCAATATCCTTAGCTCTGCCTGATAGCTCATGATGTTCAAAACCAATTCTATCAATTGCCGCTTCAACAGCTGAATTTAATAACTCGACAATTAAAACAGCAATAATACTGCCGATTAATAACACTCTTTCAATGCCATTATCTGTTAACCACAAGGCTAACGGTGTGCTAACGACAAATAATAAGACTTCTTGCCTAAACGCTTCTTCATGTTTCCATACTGCCTTAAAACCAGCAATAGAAAAAAAACACGCATTCACAATACGCTTTATCCCTTTTGCATTTTGATTTGCCATTTTCCACAAAATCCTGTCAAGTTAAAATTATAAAATAGTTATGCAATGACATACCGTCAAAATAATGCATAAGTCATTGATTATAAAAGGATGTGCAATAATAATTCAATCTAATAAAAGAGTAATTATTACAGCTATTTAGCATCACTATTTGCACATTATCCACAAAGTTATCCACAGTTTTTGTGGATAACTTTTTTCGTCATTAAACACCTGTATTTAAAGAAATACTTAACCAATAATACTTTGGTAGTCATCGGCATCTAGTAACCTATCTAACGCATCCGCATTTTTAATTTTCATACTAAACAACCAAGTACCAAATGCATCCTCATTAACTTGCTCCGGCTCATCCGTCAAACTCTCATTAACGGCAATGACTTCACCGGCAACCGGACTAAATAAATCTGAAGCAGTTTTAACAGACTCAACAACAGCACACTGGTCTTCTGCTTCTAATTGTCTCCCCACTTCCGGTAACTCTATATAAACCAAATCACCGAGCTCTTGTTGGGCAAAATCAGTAATTCCAACTTTAATAATATTATCTGCCTCTAACCGTACCCATTCATGAGTTACTGCATATTTTAATTCTTCTGGAAATTCACTCATTTTTATACCTATTTTCTATTATTGCTCTTATTATGCCGTGCGTATTTTATCCTATATTCTGTTATTGACCTCTATAATTAAACCGAATACTTTACTATATTTGTTTCATGCAAATATCTTAAGCTAAAATCTATACGCATTCTCATGAATACTATCAATATTTTAGCGAAAGTATTGTTTATCCTGAATAAAAATATCCGCCCAACAAATAGTGTAAATTGTTATCATAAGCCGCTTAACTTTTTACTATGTAATGCCCTTTTTGCATTACAATTGCTTTTAAATTTAATAAGGTAAACATGCTCTTACTTTCAAAAAAACAAGATTGGCTGGGTAATATCAAAGGTGATGTACTCGCTGGGACAGTCGTTGCGCTTGCTCTTATACCAGAAGCCATTGCCTTTTCAATTATTGCGGGCGTAGACCCTAAAATTGGCCTCTATGCTTCATTTTGTATCGCAGTCATTACGGCATTCATTGGTGGTCGCCCCGGTATGATTAGCGCGGCAACCGGCGCAATGGCACTACTCATGGTTACCTTGGTCAAGGAGCATGGCCTACAATATTTGCTGGCTGCAACCTTATTAACAGGCGTGTTACAAATCATTTCCGGCTATATTAAGCTGGGTAGCTTAATGAGCTTTGTTTCACGCTCTGTGGTTACGGGGTTTGTTAATGCCCTCGCCATCCTGATTTTTATGGCACAACTTCCTGAATTAACCAATGTAACGTGGCATGTTTATGCCATGACGGCGGCAGGACTAGGGATTATTTATTTATTTCCCTATTTACCCATAATCGGTAAATCCATCCCTTCGCCCTTGGTCTGCATTATTGGTTTAACAGGCGTTTCCATCTACCTAGGTTTAGATATTCGTACTGTGGGTGATATGGGCGAATTACCTGATACCCTACCTATCTTTTTATGGCCGGACGTTCCCTTAACATTGGAAACCTTACAAATTATTTTTCCTTATGCCGCCGCACTAGCCGTGGTCGGTATGCTGGAATCATTGATGACTGCCACTATTATTGATGATTTAACCGATACCGGCAGTGATAAAAACCGCGAGTGCAAAGGCCAAGGTTGGGCCAATATTGGTGCCGGTTTATTAGGAGGTATGGCAGGGTGCGCCATGATTGGTCAATCAGTCATCAATATCAAATCCGGTGGGCGTGGCCGCTTATCAACCTTAGTGGCCGGTGTGTTTTTACTGATTATGGTCGTATTTTTAAATGAATGGCTGTCTTATATCCCAATGGCCGCCTTAGTGGCCGTTATGATTATGGTTTCAATAGGTACCTTTAGCTGGGATTCCATCATCAATCTAAAATCGCATCCACTTTCTGCAAATATCGTCATGATAATGACCGTTATTGTGGTAGTCTGGACACATAATTTAGCTTATGGCGTTTTTGTCGGCGTATTACTGGCTTCCTTATTTTTTGCTAATAAAATTGCCCATTTCATGTATGTAGAATCTAATTTAAGTACTGATGGTGAAACACGTACTTATGACGTTCATGGGCAAGTCTTTTTCAACTCCGCTGATAAATTTATCAGTAAATTTGATTTTAAAGAGGTCGTTGATAAAATCATTATTAATTTAACACATGCTCATTTTTGGGACTTATCTGCTGTCGATGCCTTGGATAAAGTCGTCATCAAATTCCGTCGTGAAGGAGCCGATGTTGAACTCATTGGCTTAAATGCCGCCAGTGCAACCATTGTTGACCGTTTTGGCGTACATGATAAGCCTGAAGAAATTGAAAAAGTAATGGGAGGCCACTCATGACACACACTCAACAACTGGTTATTGCTTGTATTGATGGCTCTGCCATCAGTATGGCCGTTTGTGATTATGCCGCATGGATAGCACAGCGTGTCGATGCACCGCTTAAATTACTGCACAATATCGAGCACCAAGAAACAGCCGTCACCGCCGATTTATCCGGTAATATCGGCTTAGGCAGTCAAGAACACTTGCTGGATGAACTAACCACCCTAGAGCAGCAACGTAGTAAGCTCTTAGTACAGCAAGGTAAATCCATATTAGACGCAGCTAAGCAACGTGTACAACACGCCGGCATCGCAGAGCCTATCACAAAACAGCGACATGGTAGTGTTGCTGAAACCTTAATAGAGCTAGAAGATAGTATTCGCGTTTTAGTACTTGGCGTACGCGGCGAAAGCCACGAAAAACAACAAGAAAAAATTGGCGCACAACTGGAATTGATGATTCGTTCT
>JALSIU010000229.1 GCA_026989715.1 Methylomonas sp. | reverse complement strand
AGATGTCATTACCTATGAGTTTGAAAATGTCCCTGTAGAAATTATTGATTTTTTAAATCAAATGACCCCTGTCTATCCACCGGCAAAAGCACTCTCTATTGGCCAAGACAGAGTCACCGAAAAACATTTTTTGCAAGACTTAAGTATTGCTACCGCACCATTTGTAGCCGTTTCCAGCTTAGCAGAATTGCAACAAGCCATACTAACGATTGGCTACCCCGCCATTCTAAAAACACGACGCTTTGGGTATGATGGCAAAGGCCAAGTGATGTTGCACAATGAGCATGAACTAGCTGATGCGTGGAAATCCATTCAAAATGCCCCCTCCGTTGTAGAAGGCTTTGTACCTTTTGACCGAGAAATTTCAATTATTGCCAGCCGTAACGTTTCAGGCGAGATTGTACATTACCCCGTCTCAGAAAATACTCACCATAAAGGCATTTTACGACTCGCAAAAAACACATTTGATGATCCACAACAAATACATGCCGAGCAATATATCAATAAAATACTACATGCACTCGACTATGTCGGCACCATCGCTTTAGAGCTATTTGCGGTAGGTGATACATTAATTGCCAATGAATTCGCGCCACGCGTACACAATTCAGGCCACTGGACAATCGAAGGCTCAGAAACCAGCCAATTTGAAAATCACTTACGCGCCATCATGGACATGCCTTTGGGAAAAACCAACTCTATCGGTTATGCGGCAATGCAAAATTTTATTGGCAACGTCCCTCCTACAAAAAAACTCCTATCCTTAACGCAATTGCACTTGCACTTATATGACAAAGCAGCACGCAAAGGCCGCAAACTGGCGCACGCCACCATCAGAACCGATTCACCAGCAAACTTTAGCGACTTAGTGGCCACATTGGCGCAATTAGCCGCAGAAAGTGATGATTCATAAATTGTAAAACTTTTTTAACTTTAAATTAACTACATACAACCATGTCAAATATCGAAAACCCTGTTATCTCCATTCATTACACCTTAACCAATAAAGCAGGCGAAACGCTAGATAGCTCGCTAAATGCAGAACCACTTAGCTTTTTACACGGCGCAGGCAATATTATTCCAGGCTTAGAAAAAGCCTTAACAGGCAAATCCGTGGGTGAAAAATTCAGCGTCACCATCGAGCCTGAAGATGCCTATGGCGAACGCATGGAAGAGCAAACACAAACCGTCCCCAGAGAAATGTTTGCCGGCATCGACACCATTGAAGTGGGTATGCAATTCCAAGCCGACTCCAGCAATGGCCCCGCCGTTGTGACCATTACCGCTGTTGATGGCGACAATATCACTATCGACGGCAACCACCCTTTAGCCGGCGAACAACTAACCTTTGCAGTAGAAGTCATGGATATTCGCCCTGCCACTGCAACTGAAATAGAACACGGCCATATCCACGGCGCGGGCTGTCAGCACGACTGATCGGCTTTTATAAGGATGGAGTGTGAGATTTCCCCCCTCACACCCTCCTCATTCGCCATTTCATTATTAAGCCTCAACTTATTACTTGTTACGCAAATTCAGGTTTAATGACTAACCTATCCCCAGCGATTCCCACATCGCATCAACTTTTCTAACCACATCATCCGACATGCTAATAGTGCGCCCCCATTCGCGAGTTGTCTCGCCCAGCCACTTATTCGTCGCATCAAAACCAACCTTAGAACCAAGCCCCGAAACAGGTGAAGCAAAGTCCAAATAATCAATTGGGGTATTTTCCAAAATAGTTAAATCACGCGCCGGATCCATGCGCGTGGTAATCGCCCAAATAACTTCTTGCCAGTTATGTACATCGACATCATCATCGACCACGATAACAAATTTGGTATACATAAATTGACGTAAATATGACCAAGTTCCCAGCATCACACGTTTAGCATGGCCTGCATATTGCTTTTTCATACTGATAACAGCCATACGATAAGAACAGCCTTCCGGCGGTAAATAAAAATCCGTAATTTCAGGAAATTGTTTTTGCAAAATAGGGACGAATACTTCATTTAAAGCCACCCCTAAAATGGCAGGCTCATCAGGTGGCTTGCCTGTGTAAGTGCTGTGATAAATAGGGGCTTGTCGTTGGGTGATGCGCTCGATGGTAAACACTGGGAATTTATCTACTTCATTATAATAACCGGTATGATCACCGAATGGCCCTTCAGGCGCCATCTCATCAGGATAAATAAAGCCTTCTAATACAATTTCAGCACTGGCCGGCACTTGCAAATCATTAGTCATGGACTTGGCAACCTCTGTTTTAGAGCCGCGCAATAAACCCGCAAAAGCATAT
>JALSIU010000228.1 GCA_026989715.1 Methylomonas sp. | reverse complement strand
AAGCCTTCTAAAACGGGCGACACCCCAACAGATTCAATTAATTTTTCCCAGTCTGCAAAAAATATTGCACGCGCCGAAACAATGAGTGCCGCAAAAACCGAAAGCCCGCAAAAAAATATTAGCAACATCAGCAATAGCATTCAGCAAAATCCTGAATTAGCACTGACTGCCCAATCAACGCAAATTAGCGCATCTGCAGTACAAAGCCTATTAGGTTAACGCATGCCTTATCTTAACCAGATCTATATTTACCCCATCAAATCGCTTACCGGTATTCCGGTACAACAATGGGAAGTTACAAAAACAGGACTAAAATATGATCGCCAATGGATGCTAATCGATGCACAACAACAGTTTTTATCGCAGCGTCGCCTTGCAAAAATGGCATTGATCAAAACGCAACTCATAGACGAGAAAATCATTATCTCAGCACCAGGACAGTCATCGCTATCCATTCCTCTTTCCCCGCTAGCCTATCAAGACAGCGCACCTATTAACGTCACGATTTGGCATGATCATTGTCACGCCAAACAGGTTAATAAAGAAACAGACCAGTGGTTTAGTGAGTTTTTAGGGCAAGCATGCCAACTGGTTTACCAACCTGAAAATAGTATCCGCACCGTTGACCAACACTACGCGCAAACCACCGACCAAACCTCCTTTAGTGACGGTTTTCCATTTCTAATTGTCTCGGAGGCCTCTCTAGCACTATTAAATCAACAAATGGGACTAACACTAGGTATCGAGCGTTTTCGCCCTAATCTGGTCATAGCGGGTTGCACCAGCTACGCAGAAGATACTTGGCGCACCATTAGCATAGGCGACATACGCTTTAGACTCCCTAAACCTTGCTCCCGATGCCCTATCCCTCAAATCGACCCTGAAACAGCCATCATGGGCAAAGAGCCTTTGCGCACCTTAGCGCGTTTTAGAAAATGGCAAAATAAAGTCTTTTTTGGACAAAATGCATTACATGATAACGTAGGCAACCTACAAGTACGAGACAGCGTGGCGATACAGACAACAGGTACCGCACAACCCCCATTAACAACATAAAATATTGCTTTACCCAATCGACCTGCTAAAAATGATAACTCAACTCAATTCTAAAGTGGCTATCTTGGCGCAAAAAATAAGCTAAATCATATCGCGGTGCGCCATTAAAAAAACGTGCTTCGACTTCTAATTTAAAACTATCGAAAAAGCGGCGACTCGCTTCAACATTATAAAACTGCGCCTGTGTGGTACGGTCAATCATAACCCCCATAAGAATTTGTGTATCCTGCACATCATTTAATGCAAAGCGCATACCTGCAAAAAAATCATCTTGAAACAAAGTAGGCGCATGCCGGCCTCGGCTATCAAATAAATATTCTGTTAACAAGCCTATATCCAAACCACTATCAGCAATATTATAAAATGTGTATTCAAAACCTGCCGTACTCGCAAAAGTCGTATCAATATTACTAACACGTACAATAGCCTCTAGTTTCCACAACCAACTATCAATCGTTGCTTGTACATCCAGCCCTGTTTGATTAATATTCTGATAGTGTGGAATAACCTTCACTGCTCCATTAGCAGCTTGCTCCACCTTAAAAATAGGATCGCGACTGGTACCATAAAAGTGCGATACCCCCAAATCCCAATCACCAATAGAATGTGACCAACGTAGTGCATAAGCCACCTGACGTGCAAAACCACTCTTATCAAAACGCGCCTCACTATTATCAACAGGCACAGGAAATCTTAACCGCCCTTCTTCTCCGGCAAATGTCCTCTTTCTAAAACCGGGCAAAATAAATGCATCAAGCGTTCCCCAATCCTGAATCCAAGCAAAATTCAACATAGGTTGCCCTAGTTTATCTTCGCCGTCACTATTTTCCACCGTATCGCGCTGATTAATAATATCCACCAAATGATTAGACTCCGTAACGCCCCAAAATTCTTTGCGAATACCTAAGCGCAACTCCCAAGCATCAGAAACAATCAGCCACGTTAACTCGCGTATATCAAAGTGAGTACGATTACTATCATACTGAGACACTCTCATAAAAGGGACAAATGCAAATATCTGATTACCATTATCCCACTCATGATACAACTCGGCCTCAATAACACCTGACACATAATTCATATGCTGTTGCGGCACTATTGGCTTATTAATAAAGGCCAAGTCTTCTATCCCTACATAGCCACTCACCTCCCAAGCATAAGCAGGGTGCAACAAAGCATTAAACATAAATAACACATGCAAAAACAAGGGAATTTTTAGCCTTAATAACAAATACTTAATAAAACCCCAAAGCATCATGCAGAATATTGATCGCATAAATATATTAAACACAGGTATAAAAATAACGCACCAGCCAAGATAAAAAAATAATTTAGACTGACGTTGAGGACTGAAAGTCTCTTAACACGTTTAGTCCCTATGTACAACAGACAGCTATTATCGAGAGCGTTTCAAAGTATTTTTATCAAAATTACGTGCCGTTAAGCCATTACGGAATGTGTATTTTTCCCACAATAATGCCGTACTTTTCCCTGTTAAATGATTCGACATCAGTACCGTACCAGCGCGCCAGTATTGCCCTAAATACTGCTGATAATCCGAAAACGTCTGAGTTTTTAATAAAGCATCTTTACGATCATAATAATCAATCTTAATCGGAATATAACGTTGCTTATCAATCCACGCCTGAGTGCGCGTATAACCTGAATACTCATACTGCGGATAAGACTCAATGACAAAGCAATCAACACCATTGACCACCTCATCACGCAAGTAATTATATTGATACTTTTTTAACTCAAATGAGGTTAAATCTTCAAACGAAAACTCACTCCCTAAAAATGGCCCTGACTTATTGCTAGAGGAAATACGTTTAACCCGCTTTAATGCCGGCAAATACAACCACTGCTCATCAGCCTCTAGTGCATGCGTAAAACTCAAAAAAGCCGTTCCTTTTACATCACGTGGACTATCAAAAATACTCAGGCTTTTATCACCATCATTTTTCATTTCTAAGGTTTTGATTCTTAAACGGCGCGTATGTTCATCACCATTTTTATTTTTCAGCACCATTTTTAATTCAGCCACCATATCCTGCCAACCCAAATCACGCCGATCAACTTCCTGCATAATTTCTAAGCCTTTTTGCGCATCACTCCACACAACAACAGGGGCTAAACACAACAACAGACCAATCATTATTTTATTCACTTTATTTATCCTCTATTACACACATTTTTATCGTTTTTAAGCACTCACCCTATTAGGCTTTCTATCTAAAGTCATCAAAATAGGGGGTAAAAATAAGAAATCCATAAACAATGCAACCGCAATGGTAATCGCAGTCATCAGCCCCATACCGCTATTCATCAAAAAAGACGACATAGCTAAAACAATAAACCCACTCACCAAGACTAATGACGTTACCCATAAAGCAACACCGACTGTAGAAAACGCATAACGAACTGCCTCTTCCGATGACAGGCCTTTTTCAATTTTTGCACGTCGGTATTTACTAATAAAATGTACGGTATCATCAACAACAATCCCCAGAGTCATACCCGTCACTACCGACAAGCCCAACCCTACCTGTCCATCAATTAATCCCCAAATACCAAATGCCATCCCTGCAGGAATTAAATTAGGTATTAAACTGATTAATCCTAACTTAATGGAGCGAAATGCAATAATCAAAATAATTGAAATTAATATTAAAGCCGCTACCGAACCAAGTAACATACGCACAATATTACGTTGCCCAATATGTGAAAACATCAAGACCGGACTTGCAGCATTTACCTCATAATCCGACAAATTCACAGTAGTCCAATGATTAATGCGCTGTTCAATAGCCAACATTTGCTGAGTCGACAAATTATGCAAACTCACGGTCACGCGAATGCCTGATTTATCAATATTAATTTGATCATTCAAATCTAGGCCATATGGCAAAGACATTTCATATAACAACAAATACTGTGCCGCTAAATCACGTTCTTCCGGTAATTTATACCACTGCAACTGATCACCATGCATATTCATATTTAAACGCTTAAAAGTATCGGTAATCGTATTAACATGTACCACTTCTGGTTGTTGCTCCAGCCAGTGCTTAAATTGATCAACCTTAGCCAAAAAGACCGGTTCACTGATACCTCCGGCAGCTTTAGTATCAATAGCCAATTCAATATTATAAGTCCCCCCCATATTGGCATCTAAAAAATCAGCCGCACGCCGAAATTCAACTGACTCATCAAAGTATTTCACAAACTCATCATTAATTTCATTACGCGCAATAAAACTCATTAAAACAATAGCCAACAAACTATTACCGATTAATAATAATTTACGCTTATTAATAACCAAGTTTGCCAACCACTGCATTGAGGTGTTATCAGGCTCATCTTTTGCCTGTACACGCACAGGCAATACCATCATGAGAGCCGGCAATAAAGTCACCGACAACACAAAAGCAATCAACACCCCAACCGACACAATATTACCTAAATCCCTAAAAGGTGGTGCATCACTAAAATTCATACTTAAAAAACCAATGGCAGTCGTTGTACTGGTCAAAAAAATAGGTTGTAAATTAATCCGCAAGCTTTCTTGCATAGCCTGTTTTTTAACATGTCCTAAACGCATATTATGCAAAAAGGTCACTAATAAATGCACGCAATCAGCCACCGCCATCGTTAAAATAATCGTTGGTGCCATAGCAGAAGTCGGTGTCAATTTGATACCAACATAAACAGCTAAACCCAAAGCGGAAATAATCGAAAAAACAATCAATAAAATAACGCTAAACGTCCCTGTAAACGAGCGCAAACAAAGAATCAGCACAAATAACACAATGCCATACATTAACGGCACTAAGCTAGCATTATCATTCAGCGAAGACTCACCAAAAGCATTATTCATCATCACAACACCACTAAGATGTACTGTTAAGTTAGGGTGTTTCTGCATAAATTCTGCCGCAATCAAACGCACTTCTTTAGCAATTTTCATCGCCTCCATCGGATCTTCACCAGGTAACTGCACGGTCACATTGACACCGGTAACATGGCCTGTAGGTGATACCAAACGATCCTTTAATAAGGGCTCATTTAACGCAATCTGCCGAACCGTTGCTAATTGCTCATCTGTCATCTGCAATGGCTTAAACACCAAATCAGCCACTATTAAGTCATCTTGATCAGCAACGGTGTGCTGAAAATTAGTAATCGAATCCACGCGACTCGAATATGATATTTGCCAAGCCGCTTTAGTCAACTCTACAATCGCCTGTAATGTCTCGCGCGTAAACACCGTTCCATCAGCAGGCTCTACCAACATCATAACATTATCACTTTTGCTATATGTATTTTGCAACGCGTCAAATGCAAGCAACTGCGGGTTATCTTTACCAAAGAAAACACGGTAGTTATTGGTAAATTCCAGCCCTTGCATCCCTGAGCCGGCAGCTCCAACAAATAACAAGCTTAGCAATAATACCCACCAAGGGTGACGCACAACAAACCATTCTCGATTCGCTGTCATACCTACTTTTGTCATATTGACCCCTCACTCCCCTTTAATCCATTCATAAATAAATCAGTCACTTGTTCGGCAATAAAATCTACCTGTTCATGCTCTGCTTGCCAGCCGGGCAGATATCGACTTAACGGCTGCATTTGAATCAAATTACACACCAATGCAATCATACTTAATGCTTTAAAATGCACATGTTGCGTCATACCCAGCTGTGCAATCACATGTGCAAGCTGCCTAAACTGCTCAAAAAAAACACCTTCTGCCAAAAGTTGCATACGCTCAGCATCTGCATCCAACAACTCCCTTTGTATCAAACATCTAAAATCAGCATCCTTTGTTAGAACCAGAACGAAACAATGTACAAAACGGCGCAATTTCTCCTGAGCCGGCAACTCAGTTTGCCATACGGCATCAAATGCACTCGCTTGTTTGGTAAATGCAAATTGCACCGCCGATAAATATAAAGCCTGCTTATTACTAAAATGGTGATATAAAGCAGCCGTACTCATATCAACAGCTTTAGCAAGATCACGCATTGAGACCGCCGCAAAACCCTGCTTAGAAAATAAACTAACAGCTGTTTGTAATATATGCTCTTTAGAACTCAAACTCATCCCACTAACTTACCAATCGTTCGTTCGGTAAATCATAAAATATTTATATACCCAAGGCAAGTTCTAAAAAAACCTCTAAACTGACAACATTACAATACGTCAAAATTCACCTCTATTAGCCATGTAAGTATGCATTAGTGGACTCAAGCATTTTTTCCTGTACCCTGTCACTTTTATTGATTACTGACCTCATAAAGATTAACGTGCTTAAAACACTACCCCGTATTGCCCTAACACCCGGCGAACCTGCCGGCATTGGACCTGATTTATGTATTCAACTCGCGCAAAAAGAGCTCGCCTGCCAACTGGTTGTCATTGCTGACCCTGCATTGCTAACACAACGGGCGCAACAGCTTAACTTACCCTTAAGCATTAAAACTTTTGACCCACAGCACACCATTACCCAACACACAATAGGTACACTAACAGTATTACCCTGCACACTAGCGGCAACCGCTGAGAGTGGCACACTAACAGCAGCTAACAGCCATTATGTGCTTAAAACAATTGAACTGGCCACGCGCGGTTGTTTATCCGGCCAATTTTCTGCCATGCTCACAGGGCCTGTACACAAAGGCATTATCAATGATGCAGGCATTCATTTTACCGGCCACACCGAATTTATCGCGGCCATCACAGGAGGACACCCCGTAATGATGCTGGCCACAAAAGGACTAAGAGTCGCCTTAGCAACAACCCACCTACCACTCGCCGAAGTGAGTGCCGCCATTACCCAAGCCACATTACAGACCGTTATTCAATTATTAGATAAAGATTTACGCCAACGATTTGGACTAGCACAGCCCCATATTCTCGTTTGCGGCCTAAACCCACATGCGGGCGAAAATGGCCATATGGGACGCGAGGAAATCGAAGTGATTGAACCTGTTTTAAAGCAATGCCGGCAAATAGGCATCAACCTACAAGGCCCTTTACCTGCCGACACCTTATTTACCGATAAATATTTACAAACAGCCGATGCGGTACTCGCCATGTACCACGATCAGGGTCTACCCGTTTTAAAATACAAAGGGTTTGGACAAGCGGTCAATATTACCCTAGGTCTCCCCATTATTCGTACCTCAGTTGATCATGGCACCGCGCTGGATTTAGCCGGCACAGGTAAAGCAGAGCTAGGTAGTTTACAATACGCATTACAAACGGCCATACAAATGGCTCAACACACTCACAAGCACTAAATATGGCACAACACCGCGCACGCAAACGATTTGGGCAAAATTTTTTACATGACCACCATATCATCAACAACATTCTAGGCTCACTCTACTATGATAAAACGCAACACTGGGTGGAAATTGGCCCAGGGCAAGGTGCGTTAACAGAACCCTTATTAAAAGACGGCGTACAACTAGACGTGATTGAACTAGATCGCGACTTAGTGCTCTTTCTACAAGAAAAATTTGCCCAATATCATAACTTGACGGTGCACAGCTCAGATGCGCTACGTTTTGACTTTAGCGCGTTAACAAAAAATCAAGAAAAACTGCACATACTCGGCAACCTTCCCTACAATATTTCTACCCCACTAATGTTTCATTTATTAGCCAACACACCCAGTATTGCTGATATGACTTTTATGTTGCAAAAAGAAGTGGTTGATAGAATCTGCGCAGAACCCGGCAGTAAAAAATATGGGAGGCTAAGTGTCATGATGCAATATTATTGCGCAACAGAACACCTATTTGATGTTCCCCCCGAAAGCTTTGAGCCACGCCCTAAAGTGATGTCATCCATTGTGCGTCTAGTGCCACACCCACAACCCCCTGTCCTGATTGATTCAGTAACATCATTAAACACGGTTGTTACCACCGCCTTTTCGCAACGCAGAAAAACCTTGCGCAATGCCTTAAAAAAACTCATTCACGACACCGATATAACAACCTTAAATATTGACCCAAGCGCCCGTGCAGAAACCCTCTCCTTACAGAATTTTGCTGCATTAAGTCAATTTATCAACCAGAATCCATTAGAGGAAAGCGAATAAGCGTATTGCACACCCTCTTTTTCCAATATCCAACGCCCCCCACAATATGTTACGTTTTACTGCCAACCTAAGTGTCTTATTTACAGAACTGCCACTACAACAACGCTTTAAAGCAGCCAAAGAACACGGCTTTAACGCCGTCGAAATTCAGTTTCCTTATGAATTAAGTGCCGCAACCATCCGCACAGAGCTAGATAAACATCAATTACAATTAGTTTTATTTAACGTACCTGCCGACGATTTACTGCAAGGCGGCGAAGGTTTAGCCGCCGTACCCGCAAAACAAGCACAATTTAAAGATGCAGTGGCGCAAACAATTGCCTATGCAAAAATTCTTAAGCCCACGGTTATTAATATCCTACCCGGCTGCTGCTTCGAGCCTTTACACCTAAGTAAATACCAACAAACATTTAAAGACAATCTACGTTATGCCTTAAACGCATTTAGTCCCTTAGGCATTAAAACCGTTTTTGAAGCGGTTAATACCATTAATATGCCAGGCTTTATCATTCATAATAGCGCACAGATGCTAGCTATTTTGCAAGAAATAAACCACCCTGATTTACGAATGCAATATGATATTTATCATATGCAAATGATGCAGGAAGACCCCATCCGTTTTATTGCACAAAATGCCCACAAAATAGGCCATATCCAATTTGCAGACTGCCCCGGCAGACACCAACCAGGCACAGGAAACATTGATTTTCAACAACTTTTTACCGCCATTAAAAATTCTGCCTACACCGGCTGGACAGGTGCCGAATATATTCCTTCAGAAAACAGCGCCGCGTCCTTAACATGGCTTCAGCAAAAATAAGGACTGTTATTTTGAGTTACTTTATAACGACTTCTTGGCATGCTTTTTCCTTGTTGTGATTTTGCTTCGTTTTACGGGTGGTAGAAGCCACCAAGGCATGGATTACGAGGCTAAAGCCTCGTAATCCATGCCTGTAAAGGTTTAAATAATAAGAGGATAATAAAAATTATTCACATAATTGAAATTTATTATCATCGCCGTTTTGTGTGTAAAGAAAATCTAATTATAATACCTATAAGGAAATTTAATAGTAAGTTATATTTATTAAAAGCTTTTAATAATCAATTACTTTAATCTCTTTTTTACAATTTCTACATTTTAAAAAAAATAATTTTTGGTTATTTTCTATGGTTTTATGGCCTTTTAAATCACCATTGCAATACTCACAATATATGGGTGATAGACGAAAAACTTCTCTATATTTATCAGAATAACGATCTATTTTATAAATCATAATTTATGTACAAAAGTTCACAAAGGAGTCTTTATTTTTATGTATTTTTTATTTATTAAAAAGTCACAAAACCCCTTAATTCCAGTTTATGGTGGTTTATGCGTGAAGTAATTCAATGCCTTATTGATTGGCTAGATCAAGTTCCAAGTGATCAAAAAGCTCACAGTATTTTAAGAGCGTTAGCTGAAGAATCATTAAAAAAAGCTGACTTTGATGAGGAACAAAGGAAATTTACAAAAAAAGAAATAGTAGCAGCTACTAATGAGTTAATTGATGATCATAAAGTTAGTAAATGGATGGACTGGAAGAATACTGTTCTTCCTTATTGGGAATCTAGAAAAAAAGATGTTATTCAATTAGCTAGGGAGAAAAATTTAGACTCATTTCCTATGATAACTTGTGATAAGTCTGGCGGTGGTCGAGGTATAGAAACTAAGTATTGGATAAAATCTGAGTTATTGCCAGAAATTATTAAGGAAAATACAGTCTTAGAAAAAGATAATAATAAAACTCATATTGATTATGAGATAGCTGAAAGAAGGGAAATTAAACTGATATGGTTTTTGAACTTTTTTTTAAAAGATGGACAATTGAAGTTATCTAAATGGTCTATATGGATCATTATTGGTTGGATGATAATCGTGGGAGCTAGTGTTGTTTTATTGTCTTATTTTTCTTGGATGACTCTTTCAATTCCTCAACCAGTGACGACTAGGGAAATATCGCTTTTTATCAATGTTTTTATTCTTCCTTATATTGTTTGGATATGGGTTATTAAGCCTTGGGTGTATTTATTTGATGACCGAATCATACCTGCATTTGATTTGTGTACGGCAATTAAAGAGAAACCTGCACAATTAGAATTATTTAAAGATGGAGAACAAAGATTTATTAGATTGGTTCGTTATACGGCACCATGTTTAATTTGTGGAGCAACGGTTTATCTTGATAAAGGTGAACCAGATTATCCAAGGCGTTTAGTAGGTCGATGTTCTGAAAGTCCAAGAGAGCATGTTTTTAGTTTTGATCGCGTAACACGTAAGGGTAATGTTTTAAAAAGTCCTTATCTAAATTAAAGGCATATTTTTTATGTGTTTAATCTGGCTTTGTTGCATAAAAAAATTAGCGGCGTGATTTACCATAGTCCCTTTTGATATTTCATCAGTGCCAAGGCACATTGAATCGCTACATCAGAATAAGTCATTGGGCTGCCTCTATATCCACTTTTTTCGGGATGCTCCACTGCTCTACCATGGATTCATCAATCCATATTGCTAATGAACCTCGATTGGTTAAGGCTTGATTATAATTTGACCAGTTTTTTAGTTTGTATTGTTGCTTCTTTTTGCTCTTCATACCCTAGAATATGGGAATTACAATGATTTATGCAACAAAGCCATTTTCCGGCACTCTTAAAACAACAAAACGCACATAAACTAAAGGCTTGATCCATTATTTTTTGATCAATCATAAGGCTAAGCGGTAAAAATACACCTTCTTAGCTATCGCCTATATCTTAAATTTCCCTACTAAAGACTCCAGCTCTTCCGAGAGTTTGGCCAGATCACGGCTTGCTGTTAGTGTGCTATTTGCTGAGCTAACACTGCCATCAGCAATTTCACTAATCACCGTAATATTTTTATTAATTTCTTCAGTCACTACGCTTTGCTGTGAAGAAGCCGTTGCAATTTGCATACTCATATCCTTAATGGTGGAAATTGCTCCTGTAATGGCTGTAAACGCATTACCGGAATCACTGGCTTGCTCTACGCTTTTTCCTGCCATGTCTTGGCTGGCACTCATGGCAGCTACCGCACTTTTTGCACCTGATTGCAATTTCTCAATCATGGCTTGAATTTCATCCGTTGACGATTGCGTTCTACTGGCCAAAGTACGTACTTCATCGGCAACCACGGCAAAACCACGGCCATGTTCACCAGCACGCGCAGCTTCAATGGCTGCATTTAATGCCAATAAGTTCGTCTGTTCGGAAACGCTACGAATAACCTCCAAAATACTGCCGATATCGCCCACATCAGCTTCAAGCTGTTGGATAACCGAGGTTGCTTGGTCTATTTCGCTGGCTAAAGAATGAATGAAGCCCACAGAATCTAAAACGACTTGACTGCCTTCGTTGGCCTGATTGTCTGCATCCCCTGCCGCTTCTGCTGCCTGCGATGCATTACGCGATACTTCTACCACCGTTGCAGATAACTGATTAATAGCGGTTGCAACCTGCTCGGTATTTTCTTTCTGTTGGCGCACTCCGCTAAGGTTGCCTGCCACTGAAGTCGATAATTGCTCTGCATGACTGGCTAATTCTCTGGCATGCTCTGTGACGCTCCCCATAATCCCTTGTAGATTTTCGGCCGCACGATCAAACTCACCCGCCATAATGCCAATTTCATCTGTTGGCGCAAAATGCGAGCGTGCCCTTAAATTACCTTTACCAAACGAAGCGGCAAACATGCTTAAAGCATTAATGGATTGCACTATTTTATTGGGGATATGAATGGCCAATATAATCCCAATCACTAAACCCACCAATACCGTTACAATAATAATGATATTGGCCTGTTGCACTAAGGCCGTTGTTTCTTGCCCCATCAGCGCAACATTATGCCAAGCATTATTTTCAGCCTCCAATGCTGATTGACGCGCATCACTGGCAATGGTATCCATTTTACGAACGATACCTTGCAACTTATCATCATTTGCTACCCATTTAGCCGCCGCCTCTGCATAGTGCTTCGTTGCCATACGTGCCGTTTGAATTTGCTTGAGCTCTGCCGGTTCTTTGGTTTTTCTTTGTAGTGTGTCGTACAACCCCATTAACTCAGGCAACTCTTTTTGCATCATGTGATAATATTTTCTATCTTGATACAAGCGTTCCTGCTTTTCATGCTGAATAATCGTATAGGCTAATGCTTTTATTTTATTCACCAGAATATACTTCTGAACTTTTATATTTAGTGAGTAAGGTGTCGTGCCTTGCGCCATCAGCGCAGCATAATCACGCTCTTGCTTAGCGGCAAACCGGTCAGCTGCATTAAGGACACTTTGCCCCGCTTGCAGCATTATCTCTACCGCTTGCCGGTTATCTGATACAGCCTGTACACCACGGCCATATAACTCTCTAAATTCGGCGACATTCTGTTTAACGGCCGCTGACTGTGCTAATAATGCTTGATCATTAAACTGATTGGCTAATTGGTCAACGGCCATCAAGTCAGTATCCATCTTAGATAATACCGCTTTAGCGCGTTGATAAACTTCCGGCTTTTCATCAAGCAAATAACGCAATTGCTCAATTGTGGCATCATACGCCCCTGCATGTACATTAACAGCGAGTTGTGCGGCGGGCACTTTCCATTGCGTAATCGCATCGACCTTTTGGCTTAAATCACCGATATACTTCCATGCCAGCCCCCCAAAAATCAGTAATATAACCACCAAACTAGAGAAGCTAAATACCAATCTATTACGAATGCTCATAAGTTATTCCTTACCAGAAAAAATATAGAGTTAAAAATGTGCGTTCCAAACCACCGGCCACTTGTGCCAATGCTCATTAGTTTTAAGCTAACATGATGCTATGTGAACACGCGCAACACAACGACTAAAAATAATATCGGCCAGAGCTTAGTATACTTTAATAATGCCTTATTTTTAACGAACCACCTCGCACTAATGCAAAGTTCGGCCTGTTATCTAAAAACTTAAAAAATATTGTAATGGAGCGTTTATACAGGAAAAAAGAGGGGAAAATAATATAGGCGGTCTTTTAAACGAATGTTATACAAAAGAGCCGCCTATTGGTAACTTAAAAAACTAAAATGAAAAAATTTACACCGGTAATTTTTTAAGCCGCTTGCACCGGGATGGCATGACTGGTTCTGACAATTTCATTCTTATCATTAAAATAAACCAGTGTTGGCTTAAATTCATCGACTTCATCAATATCTAACTCGGCATAAGTACAAATAATAATGATATCGCCAGGACAGGCACGACGCGCCGCCGCGCCATTAACAGAAAAAATGCCCGAGCCATCTTCTGCTCTAATGGCATAAGTAGTGAAACGCTCTCCATTATTGGCATTATAAATCTGAATTTGTTCATATTCCCGAATTCCGGCGTAATCCAGAATTTTGCCATCAATTGCACAGGAGCCTTCATAGCCTAATTCAGCATGGGTTACCGTTGCTCTGTGTAATTTTGCTTTAAGCATTGTAATGTGCATATCAGTCTACGTTCTCTAAAAATTTCATAACTTACCATTATCACAAACCGGCATATTATTTACAAGTAGTTAATGAACGCAATCGACTTGTATATTATCAATCAAGCGCGTCGTGCCTAAACGCGCCGCCACGAGAATAACCAATTCACTATCTGCTGAAGTCGCGGCCTGCAAATCAGAACGCCGACAAATACTAAAGTAATCAGGTGCAAAACCTTGTTGCTTTAAGGTTTGCTGAAATTGTCGCTCAATCACATCATATGATAGCCGTGCATCTAATATGGCATTTTTTGCCGCACATAAAGCCTGATACAGTTGTGGTGCTTGCCGGCGTTGCAAAGTCGTCAAATATGTATTACGCGAACTCATAGCCAAGCCATCAGGCTCACGCTCTGTTGGCACGGCGACAATCTCAACCGGCATATTCAAATCAACCACCATTGTGCGGATAACGGCCAATTGCTGAAAATCTTTTTCACCAAAAAAGGCAAAATCAGCCTGCACAATATTAAATAATTTAGTCACAACTGTTGCCACACCCTCAAAATGTCCGGGGCGTACTGCACCACAGTAATTTTCCGATACCTGCTTAACACTCACCGTTGTTAATGCCGCTCCAAAATCAGGATACATTTCCTGCACACTGGGCATAAAGACTGCATCAACGGCCTGCGTTTGTAACTTATGCACATCTTCTTGCTCGGTACGCGGATAACTGGCCAAATCTTCACCCGCGCCAAATTGTGTAGGGTTAACAAAAATACTCACCACTACGCGATCCGCACGAACTTTAGCCGCCTGAACCAAGCGTAGGTGACCGGCATGTAAGTTCCCCATCGTGGGCACAAAAGCGATGCTTTCTCCCTGCCTGCGCCACGCCTGCACTTGCATTCGTAATGCTTTTATTTCTTTAAAACACGCTGTCATGCTAAAAACTATGTTCTGCTAATGGAAATGCGCCCGTGCGTACTTCTGCTACATACGCCTGAATAGCCGCTAAAATAGAGCCGGATTGTTGCAGGTAATCTTTAGAAAAGCGCGGTCTCTTTCCTAAGCTAATACCCAACATATCATATACCACCAAAACCTGCCCATCACAATGCACTCCCGCGCCAATACCAATCACAGGGATACTAAGCTGCGCACTAATGTCTTGTGCCAAATCCGCCGGAATACATTCCACAATCAACATTTGCGCACCGGCTTGTTCTATGTCCCGTGCTTCTTGCAAAATGCGTTGTGCATCTTCGGCTAATTTGCCTTGCACGGCATACCGGCCTAATTGATAAATAGATTGCGGTAATAAGCCTAGGTGCGCACATACAGGAATGCCTTGCTGTACCATAAAACGAATCACATCAAGATGCGCACCTTCCAATTTAACCATGTGCGCCCCGCCCTGCTTCAGCAATAGAGCCGCATTGTCTGCCGCTTGCAAGGGTGTGGCACTACTCATAAAAGGTAAATCAGCAATAATAAAGGTTTGCCGACAACCACGGCTAACGGCTTGCGTATGATAAACCATATCTTGCACCGTCACCGGCACGGTACTCGCATGCCCCTGCGCTACCATACCTAAGGAATCACCCACCAATATGACATCTACCTCCGCCTGCTCTAATAATGCCGCAAAACTGGCATCATAAGCCGTTAAACTTGCGATTTTCTGCCCATCCTGTTTCATTTGCAACAAG
>JALSIU010000227.1 GCA_026989715.1 Methylomonas sp. | reverse complement strand
TCCCTCGCCTAACAGCACAATAAATAACCAATAAGCACGGCCTCTTAACCCCCATAAAGAAGCGCAGTTATCGGCAAAAATTCCCCCTAACGTACGCGCAAAAATATTCATCAGGCCAAAACATGCGGCAATCATACCCGCCGTTACCATATCCACTGCAAAATAATCAAAAAAGTACAGTGCAGCAACATTATTAACTGTTAACTCTATACCAAAACATGAACCATAGATAAGAAATAACAACCAAACTCTATAGTCCTTCATCGCCTGAAAATAAGAACCTGTTACCGCCTTCTTTTCGAGCATCATACCCTTTGCACGTAAATCTTTGAAATTGCCATCAGGTGCATCTTGCGTTAGGAAAAAATAAGCAACTCCCGTAAAGAAAATAACCGTTCCAACCACAACCATTGATGCCCGCCAAGCTTCAGCATCCGTAAAACCAAACCCAATAACAAATGCAGAAAACATTAATGGCATAACCAATTGTGTCACCCCACCCCCTAAATTACCCCACCCTGCACTAGTTGCATTAGCTTGACCTACTACATTAGGCGCAAACATAACAGAGGTATGGTATTGAGTAATTACAAATGATGCCCCAATCACACCAATCAATAATCTAAACACCAAGAAACTCTCAAAACTATCAGCCAAGCCAATACCTGCAACAGGTAGTGCGCCAAAAATCAGCAAATAGGTATAGGCAAGCCGTGGACCCACGCGATCACAAAGCCAGCCAATAAAAAAACGTGCAAAGACGGTTACAGCAACCGAAGCAATAATAGACCACCCGACTTGCTCTTTGGTTAAATGCAACTCTTCACGAATAACAACCATCATGGGCGCAATGCCAAACCAAGCAAAAAAGGCCGAAAAGAAGGCAAACCATGTCATATGGAAAGTTCTAATCTGCACCATACTCACTTTGAAGAAATTTCCCCAAAGGTTTGTTGCTTTATTTTGTAGTTCCACTTTTTCTCTCTCTATCTTATTAAAAAATTCTTTAACAAAAACCAAATAATTTTCTTAACTTTATCAACACTTTAAAACAAAACTTTCATACTTTATAAGGCATGCACTTCGGAATTAATCTCCAGAATAAAGTGCCTTATTCTTTTTACCCGTTACCTGCAAAATACCCCAAGCCCCTCTATCTATGCGTGCCAAAGCATGGTCAACCAAAACATAATTTCCAGGATAATCTACTGTAAATTCAAGCATACTTGCCCCGCCTGCCGGTACTAAGGTGGTTTGTACATGACTTAAGGTATTGCTTAAAGAGGCTTCAGGGTAAACTTTATCAAATATTTCCCCAATAATATGAAAGGAAGATACTTTAGACACACCGGCATTACCGATAAATATTCGCACCGTATCACCCACTTTAGCTTTTAATTGTCCCTGTTTAACTAAGGCGCCGGTACGGCCATTAAAAACGATATATTCAGGTCGCTCATCTAACATTTTTTGGCTGTCAAATGCTTGAAAGCCTTTTTTCCCTATCCTGCCATGCGTATATAATTCACCTTGCATAACATAAAACTCATGATCGACTTTCGGTAAACCTTGTAGCGGTTCAACCAAGATGAGGCCATACATGCCATTGGCAATATGAGTCGCAGCATTCCCGGCAGCACAGTGATACACAAAAAGGCCGGGAGTTGTTGCTTTAAACGTCAACTCTTTAGACTCCCCTGGCTCCACCAAAGTGACTGCCGCACCACCACCTGGCCCTGTTACCGCATGCAAATCAATCGAATGACTATGGCTGCTATCCTCTGCATTAAATAAACTAAGCTCTACCGTATCGCCCTGCCGGATTCTTAAAAAAGGACCCGGCACGGTATCATTAAAGGTCCAGTAATGATAATTGATACCATGGGCAATATCTGCCATCACTTCGCTGGCCTCTAGTGTTATCACCACTTTTTTACTATTTTTACGCGCAATAGGCGCAGGTAAATCCGTTGCCGATTTACGAATATCTTTGAGCTTACGATAATCAGAAGGATTAACCGGCATACGGTGCAAATAACTATCCCCCGGTCCAAAGTTAGTTTGTTCTATATGGCCTGCCGAGTGATGTCTGTCTTCACCTGCTAATACGGTGCTTGCAAGCAACAACATCAGCATACTGGGAATTGTTTTTTTTATTTTCATGTCTTTGTACTAAGTAAGGGTTAAAAAAATACTGAATTCACAACGGTATTCACATCCCTGTATTAGTTAAGACACAATATGACTTACCTAATTATGCAGAAATATCTTAATAGACAATTCTGTTCAATAAAATCCTATACGGCTAAATGACGCAACTCTGCCATTTTTTCGCCGGCTGCAATGCGCAACTTATCATCTAAAATAGCTTGCGCATGCGGTGAAAAATCTTCATCTTCACGTGTTAAATGTTCACGCAATAGTTTTTCAAACTCGATGGCAGATTGTTGTAAGGCTTCAAAATTGCTAATCGCTTCCGGCCGCTTTAACTGCTCTGCAATCGGCTTCCAAGCGGCTTCAATCTCTTCATGGTCCAACATCAAACGCTCAATCATGCCATCAATTAATGGCGAATGACCGACCAATAAAGGAAACAACCCTTGTTCTTCATCTTGGTGATGCAAAAAAGTCGCATGATCATAATGACAATAAGTTGCCATGCATTCATGCGCATAAGCTTCATTCATGCCATGCTCATTCAGGTTGGCAACCAATTGCAATAAATTTTGGCCATGCTCGATAAAATCTTCATGGTACGTTTTTAACACCAGCAAACCATCATCAAAACGGTTAATGGGTTCTTTATATTTAAATTCCACTGATTATCCTTAAAACTATGATATTGCTAAGGAGTAAGGCTTCCCCCACCCCTTAGCCTAACAATGTACTAACGCTGTTTAACAAATTTTGTTCTGACAATTTGATACGGCCTGAACATATAACCTAACGGCATACTCCAAACATGCACTAAACGACTAAATGGAAAGAAGAAAAACACCGACATACCTAAGAACAAATGCAGTTTATAAATAAAACCCACATTATCCAATAAGGCCGCATTTGCATTAAGCGATAAAGTCGCTTGTGCCCAGTCGGCTAAAGCAATCATTGCTGATGTATCACCACTAAAGGCATGATAAATTGAAACGGGAATAGTCAATAAACCAACACCTAAGGTCACTAAAATCCAGTTCAAAATAAACAGATCCATAAAACGACTATTTGCGCGTACACGTGGATGAAACATACGACGTTTCCACAAAATGACCCCGCCCATCATACACAATGAACCAAAGGCGGCACCGGCTGAGATAGCAACAATCTGATGCATCATATCGGAAACACCGAGACTTAAAAACCAGCTATGTGGCGTGACCAAGCCTGCGAAATGTCCCATAAATAAAGCCAATACGCCAATATGAAACAGAATGCTACCTTTTTGCAACTGTTCTTTTTCAAAGATTTGGCTGGAGTCCGCTTTCCACGTATATTGTTCTCTATCAAAACGAATCAAACTGCCTACCAAAAAAGTAGTCAGTGCAATATAAGGATAAATCCCAAATAATAAATTACTTAAATTCATATCAATACCTATGCTGCAATATCTGCTAAAAGGCCATGATGCTCCACAATTCTAACCAGTGGCGCATAGGGGCTTGCATTCTTTTCAAGATTACCGGCAATAATATCGACCGCTTGCGCTGTTTGCTGTAAAAATGCCTGAGCACTGCCAGCATCATCCATCGTCGAAACATATTCCAGAATAAGCGGTAAATAATCGGGCAATTCACCATCATTAATTTCAAAGCCGGTTGATTTATAAAGCTCAGCCAGTTCAATTAAAGCAGGCCCTCTGTCTCTATCTTGCTCATCAAATAAATGATAAGTCAGATACAGCGAATTTTCTGCCGTCATGTCGAAGCTATCAACATATTGTGCTTGTAATTTTGTTAATGATAAATCAGCCGCCCAGGTGATAAAGTCAGTCAAACTGCTTTTATCCTCCTCAGCTAAGTGCGGCAGTTCTGCAACAAGCTGTTGCAGGCTCTCCCAATTTTCAACCAATTCCTTGCGTGGGTATTCTAATAACACCGCAAGAATTTTATAAATTTGGGTCATGCCTTTTCCCCATCTGAGCGTTTCGCAGCGGGGTGATAACGTACAAACTCCAAATTATCATGCGTTTTTTTACGTTTATCAGGAAAGAGTGATGCATTATCACTAATACTGCACCCATCATTACCAAAACTAAAGCCATTTTGTCCTTGGAAAGAATGAAAATCTTCTTGGCGCAATTCTTCATGACTGGTTGGAATAACAAAACGATCTTCGTAATTGGCAATCGCCATATAACGATACATTTCGTTAACCTGATCTTCATTTAAGCCGACTTCTTCCAACACTTTTAAGTCGGTTTTACCTTCCACATGTTTTGAACGGTAAAAACTACGCATAGCAATCATACGTTTTAAAGCGGCAACAATCGGCTTCTCATCGCCTGCGGTAAACATATTGGCTAAATATTGCATCGGCAAACGTAAATTTTCGATACTTGGAATGGCACCATCCGCCATCGTCGATAAGTTACCTTGGTCAATTTGCGATTGCACAGGTGATAGTGGTGGTACATACCACACCATTGGTAAAGTACGGAACTCAGGATGCAATGGAAATGCCACTTTCCAATCAACAATTAATTTATAAATGGGAGATTGACGCGCCGCTTCCATCCAAGAATCAGGAATACCATCTTCTTTGGCTTGCTTAATAACTTCAGGGTCATTGGGGTCTAAAAATAAATCTAATTGCGCCTGATATAAATCTTGCTCATTTGCAACAGAAGCCAATTCTTCAATACGGTCGGCATCATAAAGCATCACACCATTGTACCGAATGCGCCCGACACAAGACTCAGAACACACCGTTGGCAAGCCGGACTCTACGCGAGGGTAACACCCCGTACATTTTTCAGCCTTACCTGACTCCCAGTTATAGAACATTTTTTTGTATGGGCAGGCACTGATACACATACGCCAGCTACGGCATTTATCTTGGTCAACCAATACAATACCGTCTTCTTCACGTTTATATAAAGATCCGGAAGGACAGGCCGCAACACAAGCAGGATTCACACAGTGGTTACACATACGGGGCAAGTACATCAAGAAAGTTTGCTCAAACTCACCATAGACTTGTTTTTCCATCTCACTAAAATTAACGTCAGCACCACGTTGCTTAAACTTGCCGCCTAAATCATCTTCCCAATTTGGCCCCCATTCAATTTTTTCCATACGCGAGCCATCAATCAAAGACCGAGGTCGCGCCGTTGGCGTGGCTTCCACTAAGCCACTATTTTGCAAGGTCGCGTAATCATAGGTAAAAGGTTCGTAATAATCGTCAATCGTCGGCATATTGGGATTCATGAAGATATTTTTGAGAATGCTCCGCCGATTACCTGATTTTAATTGCAGTTTACCATCGTGTAATTCCCAACCACCATTCCATTTTTCTTGGTCTTCCCAGTTTTTGGGATAGCCGATACCCGGTTTAGATTCAACATTATTAAACCATGCGTATTCAACCCCTTTACGATTCGTCCAGACATTTTTGCACGTCACAGAACAGGTATGACACCCGATACATTTATCGAGGTTCATTACCAATGAAAAATTAGCTCTTACTTTCATATTTATTTCTCCGACTCATCTGTACATGCGTACTCTGCCTGAGGTACGCCTTCAGGATTCAGTTGCTTTTCTTTGGCCGCTGTTAAAGGCTCTTCCAACCATTGCACCTCCTGATTTTCTAATTTATGCAAAATCACATATTCATCACGTTGCGAACCAACCGTGCCGTAATAATTAAAGCCATAGCTTAACTGTGCATAACCACCAATCATATGCGTTGGTTTAACGGTAACACGGGTCACACTGTTTAAAATACCACCGCGTTTACCCGTGGTATTAGACCCCGGTACGTTCACATTTTTCTCTTGTGCGTGATACATCATCGCCATACCATCCGGAATACGCTGACTGACAACAACCCGTGCAATGGTAGCACCATTCACATTCAATGCCTCAATCCAGTCATTATCTTCTAGGCCAATTTTTTCTGCATCGGTTTCTGAAACCCATAAATGCGGTCCACCGCGCGATAAAGTCAACATGCGATGATTATCATGATAGGTACTGTGAATCCCCCATTTACCATGCGGTGTAATCCAATTAAGTTTTAAATGCGGTTTATCGCCAATTTTTGCCATCATTTCAGCGGTTGATAACATATCGACGGCTGGCTTATAGGTACAAAAAGCCTCACCAAAATCACGCATCCATTGATGATCCTGATAGAATTGTGCACGTCCCGTTAGGGTGCGGAATGGAATATGCTCATGGATATTGGTATAGCAAGCGTTATAACTGACTTTTTCTGATTCAATGCCACTCCAAGTTGGGGCGGTAATGATTTTACGCGGTTGCGCTTTAATATCACGGAAGGTAATTTTGTCATCTTCACGCGGTAAAGCGAGATGCGTATGATCGACTCCTGTTTTACCACTAAGTGCTTTCCAGGATTTAACAGCCACTTCGCCATTAGTTTCCGGAGCCAATGCCAAAATTGTTTCACAAACACTAATATCTTCTTCTAACGATGGCATGCCTTTTGAGATGCCTTCTTCTTTAATCGTATAATTAATGTCTTTTAGATGCGCATACTCTTTTTCCGTATTCCAATCAATCCCTTTGATATTGTTACCTTGTTTTGGCAATAAAGGCCCTAGTGCCGTGTATTTTTTATAGGTATTGGCAAAATCACGCTCAACCACTTTTAAGACCGGCATTGTTTTGCCTGGAACGGGCTCACATTCGCCCCGCTTCCAATCTTTAACCTCCATAGCCTGAGCCAATTCTGCCGGCGTATCATGTAATAAAGGTAAAGCCACTACGTCTTTTTGAATGCCTAGATGTTTTTCCGCTAATTCAGAAAAAGATTTAGCAATGGTTTTAAAAATCTGCCAATCAGAACGTGACTCCCACCCCGGATCAACCGCTTGCGTTAAGGGGTGAATAAAGGGGTGCATATCGGTGGTATTCAAATCATTTTTCTCATACCAAGTGGCTGTCGGTAAAACAATATCAGAATACGCGCCGGTTGAATTTAAACGGAAGTTAATATCGACCATTAAATCTAATTTGGCAATGGGTGCCTCTTTATGCCATTTAATTTCTTGGCCTTCTGCTTCCGGCAATACATCTTGCATGACACCATTTTGTGCGCCCAACAAATGTTTAAGAAAATATTCATGGCCTTTTGCGCTACAACCAATTAAGTTAGCACGCCAGACAAACAAGTTACGCGGATGATTTTCCGGTGCATCCACATCTTCTGATGCAAACTGAATATCACCGGACTTTAACTGCCCCACCAAATAATCAGCAACGCCTTTTTCATCCGTCGCCCCTGCCGCTTCTGCATCTTTCACAATCTCCAAAGGGTTTTTATTAAAGTGCGGAGCAGATGGCAACCAACCCAAACGCTGGGAAACCACATTGTAATCAGCTAAATTATGACCTTTATAATTAGCTTGTGCAGTGGAGGCCAATAAAGCATCGGCTTCTAATTTTTCATAACGCCATTGGTCGGTATGAAAATAAAAGAAAGTCGTACCATTCATATGCCGTGGCGGTTTTTGCCAATCTAATGCAAAAGCAACAGGTGCCCAACCTGCTTGCGGACGTAGCTTTTCTTGGCCAACATAATGACACCAACCCCCACCACTTTGGCCAATACAACCACACATATGTAGTAAGTTCATAATGGCACGATAATGCATGTCGTTGTGATACCAGTGATTTAATCCCGCACCCAAGATAACCATCGATTTACCCATGGTTTTAGAGGCGTTGTCTGCAAATTCACGACCACTACGGATAATATCAGCCTGTTTTACACCGGTAATTTTTTCAGCCCAAGCAGGTGTATTGGGAATGCTTGCATCATCATAACCCGATGCAATATCGCCCCCTAAACCACGGTCAAGGCCGTATTGTGCGAGTTGTAAATCAAAGACAGTGGCCACAAACACTTCTTTACCATTTAATGTGACTTTTTTAACGGGCACATGACGTTTCATGGGCACATCAACACCTGTTTGAAAATCAGGCATTAATACTTCCACAACCTCATCTTTATCAGCCAACAGACTCAAGAGCGGCTTAGTATTACGTCTGCCTTTTTTGGAGACAAGATTCCATTTACCTTCCTCACCCCAGCGAAAACCAATGGAACCGTTCGGCGCAATAATATTGCCGGTTTTTTCATCAATAACGACCGTTTTCCAATCAGGGTTATTGTCCTCTCCCAAAGAATTATCAAAGTCAGCAGCACGCACAAAACGCCCGTTCACATAAGCACCGTCATGTTCATCCAATATCACCAGCATCGGCATATCGGTATAGGTGCGTGCATACTCGGTAAAATAGGCATCTTGATTATCAATAAAAAATTCTTTTAAAGCCACATGCCCCATAGCCAAAAAGATTGCCGCATCCGTACCTTGTTTCGCCGGCATCCACAAATCAGCAAATTTGACGTATTCTGCATAATCAGGAGAAATGGCAACAATTTTGGCACCTTTATAGCGTACTTCTGAATAAAAATGTGCATCAGGCGTACGCGTCATCGGTAAGTTTGAACCAGCAACTACAATATAAGTTGAGTTATACCAATCGGCCGATTCCGGAACATCGGTTTGCTCACCCCAAGTTTGTGGTGAAGCGGGGGGTAAATCACAGTACCAATCATAAAATGAAAGACATGCGCCACCGATTAATGAAAGGTAGCGACTACCTGCCGCGTAACTAATCATCGACATGGCAGGAATTGGTGAGAAGCCTGCAATTCTGTCAGGGCCGTGTGCTTTAATGGTATAAATATTAGAAGCAGCGATGATTTCAGATACCTCTTCCCAATCAACGCGTACAAACCCACCTAAGCCCCGCACAGCAGTATATTTTTTACGTTTCTCAGGGTCTTCTTGAATGGCCGCCCACGCCTCCACCGGATCTTTGCCTGTCGCACGCTCATCGCGGTATAAAGACACTAAACGCTCACGAATAAGCGGATGCTTTACTCTTAATGGACTATATAAATACCAAGAAAAACTAGCTCCACGCGGACACCCACGCGGTTCATGATTGGGCATATCCGGGCGTGTACGCGGATAATCGGTCGCTTGCATTTCAAAAGCAACCAGTCCATTTTTAACATGAATATTCCAGGAACAACTTCCGGTACAGTTGACCCCGTGCGTTGAACGCACTACTTTGTCAAAACGCCAGCGATTGCGATAACCATCTTCCCATTGGCGGTCTTCATTGGTCACAATACCATGCTCGCCCGAAAACTTGCTTTGCACTTTCTTGAAAAAGTTTAGACGGTCTAAAAAATGACTCATCGTGTTTTTCTCCTGTTATGAATTATCTTTCCTACGCACAACGTAGGCGGCATTATGTGGCGCACCACATAACATTTATGCTCTTATTTTTGCGAGACCGGCGTAGATTGCCCTTAATAAAAAAGCACCTAAACCAAGCCACTTGCTATTCTATCTATTCTGCGTATTGATAAATACCCTAACTTAGGGCTGAGAATTTTGACCAATCACTTGAGTTTCAGATTGTATTTTATCCTCAGCCCTTAATACCGTTATGTTCAATATGCCTTTATGGGTTATAAAATTCGCCATCCTTACGTAAGTAAAACCACCAATTAATCATAATACAAACGATATAAAATGCCGCAAACCCCATTAAAGCCACTTCAGGCGTGGTGGCTTTAATTTGCTCACCAAAAACCTTAGGAATATAAAATGCACCGTAAGCGGCGACCGCTGAAGTCCAACCTAAAACCGGCCCTGCCTGCTCTTTAGGAAAAATCATGGCAATAGAGCGAAACGTAGACCCATTGCCGATACCCGTCGCTGCAAATAGCAACAAGAAGATAATAAAGAAAGGCACAAAATATTCTTCAGGTGTTGCCGAGTTATAAGCCGCTTTCATATAGTAAGCCACCCCACCGGCACAAATTACCATCACAAAAGACACAATATGCGTGACCCAAGCACCCCCGAATTTATCGGCAATCATACCGCCCACAGGGCGAATCAATGCACCGATAAAAGGCCCCATCCAGGCATACATTAAAGCACTCGGTCCATTAGGATTAGGCAAATCATGAGTCATCACCCCATCAACCAGCACATGCTGATAGCCGAAAATGACTTTAATCGCCAAAGGAAAGGCTGCGGCAAATCCAATAAATGAACCAAAGGTCATGGTATAAATAATACTCATGACCCAAGTATGCTTATTATCAAAAATCTGATATTGACGCTCTAAGCTCTGCCCAATCTGACCGGGAATAATTTTTAACAACGACACCGTCAAAGCGATAACGATAAATAATGCAATTTCTTTCGGAACATGGAAGCCCGAACCATTAACCGATTCAGGTAACATCAACCATAAACCAAAAATAGCCGCAATAAAACTAATCGCCAACATACCGGTAATCATCGCCATACTAACAATAGGGCCACGCGTAACCGGCGAAACTTCTTCGGTTCGAATATTGTTCATACCAAACCAACTAAAAAATGCCAGTGGCACTAAAAACAATAACCAAATAAAGCCTGCATTTTGAATATAGGTTTCTGTACCTGCCGGAATTTTACCAATCAAAGTACCTGACGTGGCAATCAAAGTCATGGGATCGCCGCCTAGTGCACCAAACATACCTACCGTCATCGATAACGGAATTAGCATCTGCATAGTTGTCACACCAAAGTTACCTAAACCGGCATTTAAGCCTAATGCCAATCCTTGTACTTTTTTGGGAAAGAAAAAACTGATATTAGACATAGAAGAAGCAAAATTCCCTCCCCCAAAGCCTGACAATAAAGCCAATACTTCAAACACCCAAAACGGCGTGTCTTTATCTTGTAAGGCAATCCCCGTTCCCAAAGCCGGCAACATTAATAATGCCGTGGTAAAAAAGATAGTATTACGTCCACCGCACAAACGGATAAAAAAACTACTCGGTATTCTTAACGTTGCCCCCGTCAACCCCGCAATCGCCATTAAAGTAAATAACTGTGACTTTTCGTAAGGAAAGCCCAAGTTCAACATTTGTACGGTAATGATGCCCCAGTACAACCACACGGCAAAGCCACACAATAAGCTGGGAATCGAAATCCATAAATTTCGATTCGCAATCATCTTACCTTCGGCCTCCCAAAAGTCTTCATCTTCAACATCCCACTTATGTAAATCAGCCATATAAACTCCACTGCAAAGGTTAATTAAATTGATAAGACAATCTTACTCCTAAACAAAACTAAATACCTCTATTTATTACTTTATATGTGACACGTAACACATTGAAAATAAAGCAATAACCAAGTAAGTTACTAGGTTATTAACGATGATTATTTTGGGCGATATTACATCAATATAATTTATAAGGATTTTTCGAAATAACACACAAAAACACCACTAAAATAGAGGTTTTTAAATCTTAATACTTTGGTTATTCACTTCTTTTTATTGTGGATTATTTTATGAAATCTCAACGGTGGCCTTGGCAGAAACTGCCTATTTACGCATTCCCCACCCTACCGTCATATGCTTGTGAGCCTAGAAATATTTTTAGTTGCGAAGCCGCAATAGCGGAGTCTCATTTGTTACAATATTAAGGATTATCATGACTAGGATTTAATATTATGCACGAACTGAATGACCAAGAACTTTATCAAGCTTTAAAACATGCCAGAAGCCTAGATGAAGCGGCGGGAAGGAAAATTTTAACGCAATTTCAAAGCGACCAACCTGTCCTCTCGCAAATGATATTTAACTTATTTCCCGCCGCTATTGCGGAAAAAAACCAGGAAATGTCTTATTTATTTATGGATCTTTGCTTTGATGTCATTAGTATTTATCAGCATGCTTTCGGCAAAATGCCCACACAAAATGAATTAAGCCCCGAGTGGCTAGAGCAACAAGCCAGCCTTATCGGTACGCAACTGCAATCCATTGCAAAACAAAAGCAAGCAGACAATAAAACACAAGCATCATTAGAAGAGCATTTTGCCTTAAATTCTGCCGTTGAAGTCAATCAAACGGGATTAGTTAGATTTATGAATGAATCTGTCAACACCTATGCTGCGGAAGACCCGAATCGCAATCCTGCCATTAAAATTACACAAACCATGCTTTTTGTTATGATTCATTTATTAAGCAATATCTATAACCATACCAAACAGGACACCTTGCATTAACCAAAGCAAGATAGCCAAAAAATGTTTACGAGGTCAGCAAAAAGATAATGAAATTATTACCGCTACTACAAGCCTTTCTTGTTGACCCCGTCAATCTCAACCTAAAAGCCAAGATTTACTCCCTACTCGCCTGCTTTTGCTCCATCTTTTTTATTGCTTTAACGACGCGTACATTAATAGGAACGGATACCGCCGCACCAATGATTGTTGCCTCAATGGGCGCATCAGCGGTTATCTTGTTTTTTATCCCTAACAGCCCCTTAGCCCAACCCTGGCCTTTTATAGGTGGGCAATTATGTTCAGCCATCATCGGCATGAGTTGTGCTTTAAATATTACAGAAACCGCATCGGCTTCCGCTGTCGCTGTCGGCGGCTCTATTTTGGTCATGCTATTACTACGTTGCCTACACCCTCCCGGAGCAGCAACTGCATTAGCACCTGTAATGGCCGGTAGCAGCATTACTTCACTCGGCTACTCCTTTGTGCTGGTTCCCGTCGGCATCAATGTATTCATTATGTTACTGCTTTCCATTATCATCAATCGCGGCATCATGCGGCGCAAATACCCCAACGCTATCGCCCGTAAAGAATTAGAACATAAGCAACGCCATGCCATTACCCAACCGAGCCATAAAGTAGGTGTCACCGTACAAGATTTGGATGCAGCACTAAAAAGCACAGACAGCTTTGTAGATGTTACGGCCACCCAATTAAGCCATCTCTTGAATACGGCAGAACTGAATACCTTTAAACGTATTCGCGGTGATATTTGCTGTGCCGATATTATGATTCGTGATGTCATATCCGTAGAATACGATACTGAAGTAGAAGCGGCATGGCACTTGATTCAAACAGAAAGATTAAAAGTGCTACCGGTCGTCGATAGTCGCAACCGCATTATAGGCATTGTCACGTGGCATGATTTTTTAAAAAATATTAACTTACATGCCTATGACAGCCTACAAGATAAACTACGCCAATTTATTCGACGTACACCGCTGATTCAAACCGACAAACCTGAGTCTATCGGCCATATCATGACAAGTTCAGTCATTGCTTTACCTGAATCCAGCCATATCGCTGAATTAATCCCGCTCATGTCTTTACAAGGACATAGGCAAATTCCAATTATTAACCAAGAGCACCGATTAGTCGGCATGGTCTATCAAGCCAACTTAGTGGCAGCACTGTATAATCAGCAATTGGCACATGCAGACTACTAACGACTACTTCTCAATAAATTAAGCAGGTTATTTTTAAATAACGTCCTTAAAAAATAACCGAACGTCTTTTTACTCTTCTTAGGTCGCACAACTTGATTCACTGTGGCAGGCAATATCCGAATACAGCCCAATAAATAACAAATATTGTAAAAATCAAACAGCGTTGTTAGTGACACTTGCGCTAATTCAGCGACAACATATAGGTTCTTTGGTTGATGTAGCATCACTTGCGCAATGTCCGTATATTTTTCTAGTTGGGCAACATTAATATCACCTTGCCATGCCGTTAACTCTACTTGGCGTTCAGCCTTATGGCCTTTCAATAACCGCCCTTGTGAAACAAATAGTACGGCACGCACCAATAAAGCATCCAATGCCTGAGGCTGCAAAATCGTTACCCTAGCTAACAATTTTTCTAATTGTATTTTTTTAACTGTTCTTACCTTTAATTTTTTGGGATCAGCAACAACAAACTGAAGTAACTGATTATCTGTTCCTGCAAAATAAAATTGGTTATGACTTGGTAAAATATACAACAATGGTAAATCACTCAATCTAATCACTCGACAGGCTTTATCCTTACGTGCTAATTGCACTAAACCAAAAAAATAGTTTTTAACAGATAAAGTACGGGTCGGTACAATAATATCCACATTAGAAATCACTTTTTGCCGCTTAGGCACGGCAGCAGAATGCAAATCATCGACAACCTTCGCCACAAACTCTGATGCCTGTTGTTTATTGCGTACACCAGGTTTCGTATCATTAGTCATAGTCAATATAGATGCTAAATCCAATTCAAACTCATACTCTGTCTGTTCCGTAAATGCCGCATCACCCTCCTCACTTGACTCATCCACAATCTGCAAAGATTCATCGAGTAAAAAGTCTAATTCATCGAATGCTTGCGTAAAGTGTTTTTGCTCCTCTTCATATTCTGCACTAAGTGGAAAAAAATCCGGTAGGGAAAGCGCAACAACCTCAGAGTCATCCACATGACCTAACTCTTCCGCCATATCAAAATCAAATTCAGGTAACCCTTGTTGTACGCAGTGCTGAGTATCAATGTCGTTATCTTGAACCAACTTATCACTGACAGCGGCCTGCTCAAGCTTCTCGCGACCGTCTTCCTCAATAGATTCACCCTGCCTGTAAGCCATCATATATTGGCGTACAACCGCATCCACTTCCTCAGTTGGCAATTTTGCAATCGCAACCCGGCAAGCAGAAACCTGATTCAACAATTCTGTCAACTTTTTCAAATTTAATGGAGTGAATGCTTTTTGCTCTAATGACCAATAATGCTCATACTGTTCAGCTAAATTTTCTGCCATCAACACCAAACAATCATCTGCTTTAATTTTCCGTTGTGCTTGCAATAATTGCTCACCACTTTCAGCATCCAAATTAATAAAACTAATATCACTATCAGCTGCAACGCTGACAGGCTCCCACTGGTCATCTAATGCCGAAGCAGCAAAATATAAAACAGTATTAATCGACTCTTGCTGTTGAGCATCAAAACCAATATAAGTAAAGGTATAACGAGACATATTACTTTCCTACTGATAATCGTTTATCGTTTTTCCAAAAAACCATATTATGACATTCACTTTACACTAACACCCTCCCTGAGCCTAGCAAGCGCAAATGCTCAATAATGCAAACAAAGCAACACATGTTTTCCAACATAGCCTGAATTCAGGTTACCTAATGCTAGGGCTTGCTCTATAATGACCCAATCGAAACGGTTTTATTGTATTAGCCATGCCCTCTACTTATTCAACTTTATTTTTAGCATGATTTCCATCAACAAGCTCTCTTTTGCGCGCGGCGACAATAAAATATTCAACAATATTTCCCTTACAATTCAGCCTCATAAAATCACTGCC
>JALSIU010000226.1 GCA_026989715.1 Methylomonas sp. | reverse complement strand
AATATCGGCAATATCTTGTGCATGGTTGGCTTGGTAGTGCAATTTATCGGCTCTTATTGCCCGCAAATGGGCATCAATAGTTTTTGTATTCAGTATACGGCCAAAAGCCGAGTTGGACTGTTCTTTTAGCATCTGCGTAAATATAATCGTACCTAAGGCTTGTCGGTAGTGCGATGAATCGGCATACCAGTGCATACGGGTATCTGGTGTACGCGGTACGCTTTCGGTCGAATATTGGCTGTATCCGGAAAAATCATAAATCGGATAGGCAGTTTGCCCATAGTGTTGTGCTTCTTGCTGGGTAATGCGTAACATTTCTTGTTTCCAGTATTCCCACTTATTCCATAAACCTAATTGATGAATGACCTCCCATTGTCTGGCATGGGACGGGGAAATAAAAAAATGGAGCTTAATATTCTGTGCATGTGCTAGCCGCACCAGTTTGCGAAAATAATCAAAACTGCTGAGTACATCTCCGACTGTATTAAAAGTAAATGCCGGTACCGTATAGATTTTGTTGATATAAGCACTGCCCTCGTTGTGAATGAAGTTTTCTAGCCAGCCCCCTGCGGCTGCATTGGCAATAAAACCATTGGGGAAGTAAATATCGCTTGTTGTTTTATAAAGCCCTAGCGCGACTTTCATACTATAAAAAACGGCATCGACTGAAAAAAGTGTGGTGAGTAAATCAGCACTTGCACTTCCGGCAGGTTGATTATTGATATCGACAGCTAAACGCTCTTCTCTAAAGGATTTTTCAGGTGGCCGCCCCCCATGAAACTGATAAAAATCCAAACCGATATAAGCCGTTTTGAGTGGTGCTGAGGCAACAGTATGTTGAAAATAGCGCAATAACTCATAGATATTAATGCCTGGGAAAGCCCCGTTATAAATATTTTGTTCCGGGAAAAATTGGCTCGCTATGTGTGAAGATAAGCCCATTGAGGTTCGCGAAGAGCCTAAAATTAAAATCTCAGGTTTGCGCTGGGCAATTGCCAGTGCTTTACCCATTTTGACCTGATCGGTAAACCCTGGGCTATTGACGGTTTTTCCATTGATTATATAGGTGCGCCCATACACGGAGAAAGGGTCGATATAATAGCTCAAAGCAATCGTGGCAGTGAATAGTAAGGCACTAAAAATAAGGAAGCGGCGGCCATATAGAGAGAAAATCGGTTTCATTAAGGAGCCCTAAAACTGAAAATATAAAAATTCACTGATACGCGTTAATGAGAGCGTCGCATAAACAAATAAGAAAGAAATCATACAAGCCCATGCGAGAGTCGGTCGCCAAATGAGCTTTAATGTAGGAGCTTTATAAGCCTGTGCTTTAGCAAAAACGGGGCGATAACGCTGCATAAATTGTTGTGTATTCGGTAGCAAAAAAGCACAGCTAAAGAGCAAAATAAACCAAAGTATATCAAAGAGCTTTACAGGCCCCAATTGATAGAAAGGCCCTAGAAATGAAATATGATACTCAGCCAGCCACGGTGCAAAATAATCGGCATATATGGCCATCCATTTTGGTAAATTAAACCCATTAAGCCCCAGCATTCCCGACCAAATATTGAGCGTTCCATCCAAACTAGCCGCTCTAAACGGCACCCAAGCAAATAATACTGCAAAAAAAGTTAAGCCCCAAGCCAAGAAGCGATTGAGTTGAATGTGCCAATGATTGGCAAACTGCCGCCAAGTGCTATGAATCACTAATAATGCGCCATGTACAAAACCCCATAAGGCAAAATTCCAGCCTGCGCCATGCCATAAGCCGCCTAATACCATCGTTAACATCAAATTAATCAATTGTCTGCTTTTGCCCTTGCGATTACCGCCTAATGGAATATACAGATAATCGCGTAAAAAGCGGGATAAGGTCATATGCCAACGCCGCCAAAACTCAGCAATACTGGTTGACTTATAAGGTGAATTAAAATTCATCGGCAATATGATGCCAAACATACGTGCAATACCAATCGCCATATCCGAATAACCGGAAAAATCAAAATATAACTGAAAGGCATAACAGAGTGAGCTTGCCCAGGCGGCAACAAAGCTAATGGCGGCTCCGGATTCGGCTAGATTAAAGCTGAGGGTAACATACTCACTCGTGCCATCTGCTAAGACCGCTTTTTTAAAAAAGCCGAGGCTAAAAATGCTCAGTCCAATGACTAAATTGCGATAGCTGAGTTTATATAGGCTATCTTTGGCAAATTGCGGCAGCATTTCCCGGTGATGTACGATTGGCCCTGCAATCAATTGCGGGAAAAAGGTCACAAATAAGCAATAACTGAGGAAGTTATATTCGCGCGTCTCACCGCGATAGGTATCCACTAAATAGGCA
>JALSIU010000225.1 GCA_026989715.1 Methylomonas sp. | reverse complement strand
AAGAAATTGATTCCTTTAAAAACCAGTTGTTGATTGCCATGCCTAGCTTGAAAGATCCTAGTTTTTTTCATGGGGTGACGTTTGTCTGTCAGCATAATAGTGAAGGGGCACTTGGCTTGGTGATTAATCATCCAACCGAGATGGTATTAGGTGATATTTTAGAGCAAATGAGTATCCCTGTTATGGATGATAAAATTGCGCAAATTCCTGTCTTTTCAGGCGGTCCCGTACAGCAAGAGCGAGGCTTCGTATTGCACCATACCTCAGAGCAAGAATGGGATTCGACCATTCAAGTATCCGACATGCTTTCCTTAACAACATCGCGCGATATTTTAAAGGCCATTGCCAAGGATGAAGGGCCAGCTAAATTTTTGATTGCTTTAGGTTATGCCGGTTGGAGTGAAAAGCAATTGGAAGCGGAAATGCGAGGAAATGCTTGGTTGAGTACGCAGTATGATGATAGCGTGGTATTTGATACGCCTATCAGCAAGCGTTGGCGTGTAGCCGCAAATAAAATGGGCTTGGATATTAATTTATTATCAACGCAGGCAGGGCATGCTTAAGCCAGACCCTGTGTTAGCCAATTTAAAGTCAGCGACTTACTTAGGTTTTGATTTTGGCAATAAAAAAATCGGGACGGCAACCGGGCAATTAGAAACGAAAACGGCGAGTCCGCTAGCTACCATTCGCTCCATACAACAAGTACCCAACTGGCAAAAAATCAGTGCGTTAATTGCCGAGTGGCAACCGGTTGGTTTGGTGGTCGGCGTATCACGGCAAGCAGATGGGCGTGATAATCTTATTACACCACGCATGTTAAAATTTTGTCGGCAATTGCAGGGACGTTATCAGTTGCCCGTTTTTCAAGTAGATGAAGCTTTATCCACCTTTGAGGCCAAGCAAATGTTATTTGATGAGGTACAGCTGAGTGCGGGTAAACTATGGGAAGTACAAGACCAGCTTGCAGCGCAGTTAATTCTCCAATCTTGGCTAAATCAACAATAATGAGCATTGAACAGTTAAAAATTCCGGTTTTATTAAATCAGCTTGAATCAGCATTGCAACAAACGATGGCGCAACGGCATGTTGCCGACCCTATTGTAGTCGGTATTCATACAGGTGGCGTGTGGATTGCGGAGAAAATGCACCAATGGCTTAATATTGCAGAACCCTTGTCTGTTTTGGATATTTCTTTTTATCGTGATGATTTTTCACAAATTGGCGTTCACCCTAAGGTACAGCAAAGCAAGCTACCTTTGACGGTAGAAGGGCGTGATATTATTTTAATCGATGATGTTTTTTATACGGGGCGCACTATTCGGGCCGCATTAAATGAAATTTTTGATTATGGTCGGCCAAAGCAGGTGATTTTAGGCGTGTTGATTGAACGTGATGGGCGACAAGTGCCTATTCGTCCTGATTGTGTGGGGGCAATAGTCGATTTGGCGGCGGGGCAACGCATTAAATTAACAGGCCCTGAGCCATTAGATATTGTTATGCAAACGGTTGTTAAGGAAGTCTAATGGTTGCAGTTGAAAATTTACAATTAAATGCCCAAGGGGCATTACAGCATTTTTTAAGTATTGAAGGCTTGTCTAAAGCATTGTTGACTGACATTTTAGATACGGCCGAATCTTTTGCCGGCATTACCGCGCAGCAGGTTAAAAAAGTTCCGCTATTACGCGGTAAGACCATTGTGAATCTATTTTTTGAAAATAGCACGCGCACACGTGCAACATTTGAATTGGCGGCAACTCGGCTTTCAGCAGATATTTTAAGTATGAATATTGCGACATCAGCAACCTCAAAAGGGGAAAGCTTGCTGGATACCATTCGCAATTTAGAATCTATGCAAGTTGATATGTTTGTGGTGCGTCATGCGCTGAGTGGCGCGGCACATTTTATTGCACAGCATACTGCGCCGCATATTAGTGTCATTAATGCAGGAGATGGCCAACATGAGCATCCTACGCAAGCGATGTTGGATATGTTTACGATTCGCAGAGTAAAGCAGCAATTTACGGGGCTTAGAGTCGCAATCGTCGGCGATATATTGCATTCCCGCGTAGCGCGTTCACAGATTCATGCTTTAAATATTTTGGGTGCGGAAGAGGTGCGGGTGATAGCACCTAAGACTTTATTACCGGCACAAATAGACAGTTTTGGTGTGTCGGTTTATCACGATATGGCGGCCGGCCTACAAAATGTGGATGTGATTATTATGCTGCGTTTGCAAAAAGAGCGCATGAGCAGTGCTTTGCTACCCAGCGAGCGTGAATATTTTAAATGTTTTGGTTTGTCGGCTGATAAATTAAGCATTGCCAATAAAGATGCCATTGTGATGCACCCAGGACCAATCAATAGAGGC
>JALSIU010000224.1 GCA_026989715.1 Methylomonas sp. | reverse complement strand
GTGAGTGCATGACAATCACAGGAATGCCTAGGCCATAAGCTGTTCCTGCATCAAATGCTGCATTCCATTGTCGGTATTTGTCACCAAACCGAACCACAACAATATCAGAACGACTGATATAATTTTGAGTGCGTAAGGCATTAATTTTGGCGGCTTTATGGTCTTTCCAAAAGTTATTTTCTTCAACGCCTAGAATTTTTTCACCAACATTATCGCTACTATCATGGTCAGTGATAGGGCTAAGAACTTCGATATTTAAGCCCTTTTCTTGAATGCCTTGTTTGATTTGCTCGCGCCAGTCGCTGTGAATTTCACCTGATAAATAAATAGTATAAGACATGATGACTCCTTTGATTGAATAAGTAATTACTTAGGCATATTATAAAGCTAATAAGAAAGAATAAAGTGTTTTCTTATTGTGCGTATATGTTGGGGTTATTAAATGTTTGGTCATTGAGTCAATCTATTAGGGAGTTTTTTCTATGCAGCCACAAAATGATAGTTCGTTAGGGAAATGGAAATTTTGGTTAATCATTATTGTCTTACTAGCTTTTATTGTAGGGGGGCTGTTGCTATGGCCGAGTGATAAGGCTGATAAGTTATCAAATGAGAGTGCTGAACAGGTTTTATTGCTACCGAAAGCCATCGAGAGCAATCCGCTTTTAGCCGATGCGGAAGAGCCAATAATAGAGGCAACAGTTGCTCAGGGTGAGGTTGATGACGGAGAGGTCATGCAAGAGCCTTTACCTAAACTCAGTGAGAGTGATGCTGTCTTTTTTCAAGACATGTTAAGTATTTCGGCACAATTAAAACCTTGGTTATTTAAGCAACAAGCGATTAGAAAATATGTGTTTGCTGGCAACTCAATGGCACAGGGTATGCGCCCTGCCATCAAGGTATTGCGTGAGTTGCCATTTAAGGGGGCATTTTCAGTCAGGCAGGTGAATGGTAAACTGTATATTGCTGAGCAGTCTTATCATCGTTATGATGCCTTTTCTCAAGCGATTGCTTCGATTGATACGCAACGAGCAGTTATTTTGTACCGAAAATACGAACCGCTTTTGCAAGCTGTTTTTAATGAACTTTCTTATCCAAAAAATTACCAAGTTTTAGATATTATTAAAGCGGCGGCTGGCAAAATATTGCAAGCCCCTGTGCTGACGAGCCGAGTCGCTGTGATTCGTCCTTCGGTATATTATAAGTTTGCCGACCCGCAGCTGGAAAAATTAAGCGCATTAGATAAACAAATGTTGCGCATGGGGGCTAAAAATACGCAAATCATTCAGGCTAAGTTGCGCGAATTGATGCAGGCGTTGATTGCAAGTGAATAATATGGCTTAGTACCTATTTTTGTTCTTTTTTGCAATGAGATTAGGAGTATGAGCGGATGGTTAACTTTCTAAAATTAGCGTGTTTGTTTGCTCTATGGGGAGGTGTCTGTATGGCGGAAGGTGGTCGCCTTGCTCTGGTTATTGGTAACTCGCATTATAAAGAGGTTCCTTTGGTAAACCCGGTGAATGATGCAACAGATATGGCGGATAAGTTATCCGCCTTAGGGTTTGAGGTTATTAAGCAGATAGATGTTGATCGCCAAGGTATGCGCATGGCCATCCGTGATTTTGGCAATAGGCTTAAACATGCTGACGTTGGCTTGTTTTATTATGCGGGGCATGGCGTACAAATTAAGGGGGTTAATTATCTAGTGCCATTGCGCGCGGATATTAATTCTGCCGATGAAGTACAGGATGAGAGTATTGCGGCAGGCTCTGTGTTGCGTAAAATGGAGACGGCAGGGAATAAAGTGAATATTGTTATTTTGGATGCGTGTCGCAATAACCCTTTTGCCTCTAATTTCCGTAGTTTGGAGCGTGGCTTGGCGCGTATGGATGGGCCTATTGGTTCTTTTATTGCTTATGCTACTGCGCCTGGTGCAGTTGCGGCTGATGGTGATGGTCGTAATGGCTTATATACTCAATATTTACTAGAGGCCATAGATCAGCCTGGGTTAAGTATTGAGCAAGTATTTAAGCAAGTGCGCAATAAAGTAGTGCGTGCTACGCAAGGCAAGCAAACACCTTGGGAGTCTTCCTCGCTAATGGGGGAGTTTGTTTTTTCCGGTAAGGGAGCTCAGAACTCTCGTGTTGTACCAGGTGCACCTGTTATGCCGCCGGCTATGGTGCAAGGGCATGTACAGGTTATTAGTAATGTTCCGTGGGCAACGGTGATGATTAATAAGCAAGCTAAAGGTAAAGTAGATGCTGATGGGGTATTAAATATAAGCCACATACAAGGTAAAAGAGCCGCCATATCCGTCTCTGCTCCCGGGTATCTTGCCTATGCGCGTGATATTGAAATCATTCCTAACCAATG
>JALSIU010000223.1 GCA_026989715.1 Methylomonas sp. | reverse complement strand
GCCTTTTTCGGCCAGTTTATCGTAATTAAATTCAATGGAATCTATTGGACGAACCCCACCAATCACCTCATTACTCATAAAGCAGGTGTGGTAATTTTGATTGGCTTCAATGAGGGTGACCTCAATATCGGAATCCATTTTTTTTAAATATTGCGCGGCGGTTGCACCACCAATACCACCGCCAACAATAACGACTCTTTTTGAGGATTTATGACCATGTTTGTGGTCATGTCCATGGCTAGGGGAGGCCGACGCAATGGTAGAGAGGCCAGCAGTTGCACCAGCTGCGGTAACCGCTGAGCTTTTAAGGAGGCCTCTTCTTGAAATGTTTGTCATGTTTGTTTCTCCTTATTTAATGGCTATGGCCATGATGCTTATCAGAAGCGTTGGTTTCAGGGGCTTTTGATGGTAATTTAGAAAAGTATTCGGATATTGCTTTAATATCGGCATCGCTATAGCCTTTAGCAATGCGTTGCATTACCGTAGAATGCCGTTTTCCAGAGGCAAAATCACGCATAGAGATTGAAATAAATTCTTTAGAAAGCCCTGCAATCGAAGGCGTTTCGCCGTTACTGATGCCGTTAGTTCCGTGGCAACCAGCACAGGTATTGCTGAGCATGGTGGCTCTATCAATTACGCCAGCATGGGCATTTGCAAGAAACCCTGAAGCAAATAAGGCGCTGATTAAAATTAAGTTTGTTCTCTTCATGGTAACCCTCTTTTAAAACTAGTTAAAATTACGAGGAAAGTTTCTCATATTTAAAGAAGGTTGTATATCTTATTACGAAATAAGATTTTACTATCTAATCTTTATATTAGATAGTAATCGGATAGAGGGAGGTTAATAAGAGGAGGAGGGGCTAAAAATTGAGAAATAAAAAAAGGCTGATACCCTACTATTTAAGGGGTATCAGCCTTTTTTAGAGATGAATTTTAGGGTTAAAATTTAACCACTAAGTTCACTTTTCTTGAATCAGGAAGTGACTGCTCAGCTCGGAACAGTTCTGCTTTATTATCAACATCTGATTGTGTTGAAATTTTAATCCCTACTTTAATCTGAGCAACGTCTTTCAGTTTTCTGCGTTCAGGCATTAACTCATCCGCTTCCGTAATAGTAATCGAGCTGGTTAGCTGATCTCCTGGAAACTTTTTAGCTGCGATAGGCATTGGCATACCCGTTTGCGACTTGGCATAAATAAAGACCGTTGTTCCTTTTAATTTTGCTTGTGTCTCTGGTGCAATTTCTAAGGTAATAGAGATGTCCTGGTCGGTATTTGAAGAAGAGGCTTGTTTTGCAGCAGGCGGTTGAAAGGGTTGAAATGCCGATTCTGGAGGTGCTTTACCAATTGCCTCAAGTTGTTGAGCGACTTGCATTCTGTTTTCAGAACCTTCAGGGAAAATATAGTACAACTGAGTCCAATATTTGGCTGCATCATCTGGTCGCTGAAGTTGCATCTCTGCATTTCCCATCAACCATAAGGCCATTGGAACATTTGGGTCTATTTTTAAGACTTGCTCTAATAAATCATAAGAACGTCCTGTTAGTTTACCGCCGTCTTCTACTGCCAAAACATCCGCAAGGGGTAAGAGAGCGTCAATGCTGTTGGGCTCAATCGCAAGCGCTTTTTCATAGGTAGTCGCTGCGCTAGTGTAGTCTTTTACCATCACGTAAGCACGGCCTAACAATAGAAGATCTTTAAATTCATGTAGGTTTTGCGCAATTTTTTGCTCAAGTTCTTTAATCATAGCGCGAACTTGTATTTGTGGATCAGGGTGATTTGGTGGCATGGTATCGGTATTGGATACTTTAGGCAGTCCAGCTTGTTGATTGCTAGGCGTTTCAACAATAAACGGCTCTTCATCGCCTTGAGCAATAAAAAAGCCGATGGCAAAAAGAGGGATCATAAATAAAACGGCAAGAATAATGCGTTGTATGAGGGTCATCGGTAGAGGTTCCTTGATGTGGTTAATTTCAGTTCGTCAGCAACATTATAGTCATCCAAAATGAGTTTTTTTAGGTTTTCGTTAAAAAAATAACAGGCCGTTTTGTGGATAATAATACGTATTATTTAAAACTTTAGTTAAATCAATAAGATATGTGTTTAATAGAAGGAGGGGGATAGAAAAGTTTTTATAAAATCATAAGGCTTTTATGAGCTAAGTATTTAAAAACCTTATGAAAACAGAGGGATAGCGTTAGCCTTTGACTTTTTTATAGGCTTTTTTGACCGCTTTAGTGACGCGTTTTTGAATTTCCCAGTGTTCATCGGCAGACATGTAAAAAGACATATCAATATCGTAACGAATATAGCGAGGTGAAATACGGTTTAAGGCAATACACGCCATATCTGCCGCTTGGTTTTCATCAATT
>JALSIU010000222.1 GCA_026989715.1 Methylomonas sp. | reverse complement strand
TCATATTCAGTCTATTCAACGCGTTCATGACGCGAGTTTTACTATAAAAAGCAATCGGCAAACAATTTGTTGCCAATCATTAGTCGTCGCAACAGGAGGGTTGTCTATTCCTAAAATGGGGGCTTCAGCGTTTGGATATAAGCTGGCTGAGCAATTTGGTATTAATGTCATACCGACGCGTGCAGGGTTAGTACCATTGACCTTGCATGTGCTTGATAAAGCTAAGTTTGCAACACTATCGGGTTTAGCACTACCTTGTACGATTAGTAACAGTCGGCAAAGTTTTACCGAGAATTTATTATTTACACATCGGGGTTTAAGTGGGCCGGTAGCTTTGCAAATGTCATCGTATTGGCAAGAGGGGGAGGTTTTATCAATAAATCTATTGCCTGAGATGGATTTGCAACAGCAGTTATTGGTTGCACAGCAGGAAAAGCTCAAACTTAAGCTAAAAAATTATTTAAGCCGGTTTTTAGCAAAGCGTTTGATTCCATTATTTTTACCCAGCGATTTACTAGAGTCGGCCTTACTGGATTTATCACACTCACATATTGCATTTATTGCGCAACAATTCCATTGCTGGCAAATTAAACCTAACGGTACTGAAGGCTACCGCACTGCAGAAGTTACTTTAGGGGGCGTTGATTGCCATGCCATTTCTTCAAAAACATTGCAGGCTAATGATGTCGCAGGGCTTTATTTTATTGGCGAGGTGTTAGATGTGTCCGGCTGGTTAGGCGGCTATAATTTTCAGTGGGCGTGGGCTTCCGGCTGGTGTGCAGGGCAGGTTGTATAATCGTTTATTAACGTCAGGAAGCTTGATCGAGGCTACATTGATTTAGCGTTTCATACAAATTAGGGTAGTTTTAGTTATGTCTAGTGCGGCTTCAAAAATACTTATTTTAAGTCTTATGCTCGCCGGCTTTTTGGCCAGTGTGCCGGTCGATGCAACTACCCAGATTTTACTTTCTGTTTGTATTATAGGGTTAATGCTGAGTTTAAGTAAGTATGCGGAGCATAAGGGGAAGGCGCGTCTTTATTATCTTGGTCTTTGTACCTTTGTGGTGATGCGCTATATTTTGTGGCGTTTTTTTTACACCATAGAATTTAATGAACTTGCTAGTTTTGTCGCTAGTATTGTTTTATTTCTGACGGAAGCCTATGTCGTTTATATGTTTCTAATAAGTAGTTTTGTCAGTTTACGTCCGATTGAGAGGGCGGCTGTGCCGCTACCTATTGATGAGAGCCTATTACCTAGTGTCGATGTTTTTATTCCGAGTTATGATGAAGAGCAGTCATTGTTAGTTATCACGTTAATTGCTGCACTGAATATGCGCTACCCAAAAGAAAAGCTTAATGTCTATTTATTAGATGATGGCGGCACTTTAGCCAAACGTAGGCAAAGTGATGTGCTGGCCGCTCAGAAAGCTGGTATAAGACATGAAAGTTTACAGCAATTATGCTCAGAGTTAGGTGTTATTTATTTGACTAGGGAGCGTAATGATCATGCTAAAGCGGGGAATCTCAATGCGGCACTACTAAAAACCAGTGGTGATTTGATACTGGTGATTGACGCTGATCATGTGCCGGCTGTTGATTTTTTACAGCAAACGGTTGGACATTTTTTGCAGGACAAAAAGCTATTTTTGGTACAAACACCACATTTTTTTATTAATCCTGACCCGATAGAAAAAAATCTTGATTTGTACCAGCATATGCCTGCTGAGAATTATATGTTTTATGGTGCGGTACAGCTTGGCTTAGATTTCTGGAATGCTTCATTCTTTTGTGGGTCTGCGGCAGTGCTGAGGCGATCCGCTTTGCAGGAAAGTAATGGCTTTTCCTGTGTGACAGTGACAGAAGATGCAGAAACTGCGTTAACTTTACATAATAAAGGTTGGCGTTCACGATATTATAAATACCCGCTTATCTCTGGCCTGCAACCTGAGACATTTTCCAGCTTTATGACACAACGTATGCGCTGGGCACAAGGGATGGTGCAGATATTTCTGTTGCAAAATCCTGCGTTACAGTCAGGCATGAGTTGGCCTCAAAAAATAAGCTATTTATCTAATTGTAGTTTCTGGTTTTTTCCTTTATCCAGAATGGTATTTGCGTTAGCTCCAGCTGCTTATCTGATCTTTGGCTTATATGTTTATAATGCTAGCTTATTAGACCTATTGACTTATACCATGCCTTATTTATTGGCTTTAGTGATGAGTTCCGGTTATTTATTTGCTAAAGTTCGGTGGAGCTTTATTTCAAATATTTATGAAACCATGCAGTCAATGTATTCTTTTGGGGCTATTATTGAAGTGTTAAAAAATCCTAAATCACCAACTTTTGGTGTCACTCCTAAATCAGAAATTTTGAGTGAAGATTTTATTTCTCCTTTATCCAAGCCTTTTTATTGGATGATTGTATTAACCGCGCTGATTTTTTGTATTGGTTGCGTGCGTTTTTATTGGTTTCCTGAAGAACGGTCTTTAATTATGCCGGCACTTTTTTGGACGAGTTTTAATTTTATATTTTATGCCGCTAGTTTGGGGGCACTGTTAGAGCGTAAGCAACGCCGTGCAAGTCCTAGGTTACCTGCAAATTTTGAGGCAACGTTGCAAAATAGGCAAAATAACACTGCCATGAATGTGTATGTTTGTGACATATCGGTAGGAGGTGCTAGTATTAAGGTACTCGATAATAATTTTAACTTAAACGCTAAGCACTTGGTTTTATGTGGAATCAATGCGGTGACGGGAGAATCGTTTAATGTGCCGGTAGAGATAAAAGATAGTTGGCAGCGTTCGGAGGGGCTGTTTTTAGGCGTGCAGTTTGATACCTCTGCTAGACATAATTTGCGTGCAGTGGTGTTGTTGGTGCATGGAGATAGTCGGCGTTGGCAACAAACGATTGAGCGCGCTAGCCCTGATCCTGGTTTTACACAGGGTATGTATTTTCTTGCAAAAACAGGTATCGTTTATATAGTACGTTACATTTTTATGTATTTTAGCGGCAAGTCATCAAAAATACGGACAGTCTAATTGGATTATGGATTTCTTTATCATTCGCTTATGAAACTTTATTTAGCACGTTACAGGTATTTATGCTTTAGCTTGATGTTGGTTTTTTTATTGTTGCCTGACTTAGCAGTTTGTGCGGAAGGTTCGCAACATAAAATTATAAAGTTGTCTGATTTAATGTTGGTCGATGAGCAAATATATTTAAGGAATATTGAGGGGTACTATCATTTTGATTATGCTTTATCACGTCGGGAAACATTACAAAAAGTTAAATTACATTTGGATTTTACCCATTCGACAGCATTATTGAAAGAACGTTCACAATTAGTCGTGTCCGTTAATGATGTGGTGGTTGAGCAGTTTATTTTGAACCCTAGAAAACCGCATACCATCAGTGATATTGTTATTCCCACAGACTATTTTATTACTGGCTATAATAAAATCACTTTATCGGTTGCGCAACATTATACGCTCCAGTGCGAAATTCCGGAATCAGCGGAATTATGGACACAAGTTAACTCGACTAAGTCGTATTTAGCGATTGATTCTGTTTATAATCAGCAGGGTTTTACTTTAGCGGACTTAAATCATGTTTTTGATAAAAAATTGCGTGATTATAAGTTAACCATTCTACAGCCTAAACAAGCGCATTATACCAATACGCATTTATATTGGGGAGGTTTGGTGGCACAAGGGGTTGCTTTAAGATTGGACTATAAAGCATTCGATATGGTTTTGGGTGAGCCAAAAACAAATAGTAAGCAACAGCGTCAGCAGTATTCTAAAAATGACCCTTTACGTTTTTTGCGCCAAACTAGGTTGAATTCTGATGTGGTTTTGATGGGGACGGTTGATGAATTAGCCCGTTTTATTGCGCCGCAATTACAAGATAAAATTACGGGCGCATTTATAGGGCTTTATCCTGGGCAAAATAAGCGTACTCAAGTATTACTTATCTCTGGGGTAACAGATGCAGAGGTGACGCAAGCGGCTACTGCATTTGCTTATGCACGTAATGCCTTTCCTGATGCACAGGATATGTTAGTGCAGAGTATACAGCAACCGTTTTACTCTGAATTGAATAAGCCGGATATTATGATTTCTGGTGAGAGCTACCAATTTAAGCAGTTAGGTTTTTATACGCGTACTATGAAATATGGCGATCAAAGGAGTAAACTGGTTTTCAATATGCCTGGTGACTTATACCATGAGTTAAAGAGTCATGTAACGCTTAAGCTAAATTACAATTATGGTGCGGCATTTCGCGCAGATTCAGTACTCAATATTCGTATCAATAATGTGTTTGTTAAAGCCATTAGTTTGGATAATAAGTATGGAGATAATTACCAAGATTATGCCGTTAAGATCCCAAGTAGTTCTTTTGCGCCAGGACGAAATGAAATCAGCTTTGAAGCTGTTATGCCGCCCTTTGTATCAGGTGACTGTATCTTGATGCAAAATAAAAATAGCTTGGTTACCATCTTTGATAGTTCCAGTATTCATTTTCCACGTTTAGATCATTATGTGCGTTTACCTAATTTGGAGCTTTTGCAACGTACAGGCTTTCCTTACCTAAATGATGTGACGGGAGCTAAATTAGGCATTGTTCTACGTGATGAAAATGCGGCAAGTATTATTGCTGCTTGGAAGTTGCTTGCTAAACTGAGCCAAATAAATCAAGCACCACTACCAATGGTAAAACTGGCATTTGACGATATAAAAGAAAGGCATTTGTTTATTATTGGTGCGCGTAGTGCTTTACATGCTTCTGATGTAGTGCGTTCACCTGTTCAATTTATTGATAATGGTATGCAATTTCCCTTTAGCGCGGGAAAAATGGCGGTAGAAAAATCACAGGTTTGGTTTGACTTTATTAATCATTTTTTGTTTCCAGAGTCTATTGCACCTGAAAGTGTGATATTGCAACCTTTACATGCAAAGCTTAAATTTTTAGCGACATTAGGAGAGCAGGCATTAATGGTGAGTTATCCTGCGGCATCTGATCAATTATTATATACGCTGATTACATATGACGATGCGGCCGCTTTTTTGCGTAATATGGATTTGCTTATTGCACCTGAGATGTGGGGACGTTTAGAGCATAATATCGTGGTTTGGAAAGACGATAAAGACTCGGTGGAAATGTTACTAGGGGGGGAAGAGTTTTATTTGGGAGAAACCAGCATACGGCATAAATTAGCTTATTATTTTTCATTACATAAAGGCTATTGGCTAATATTAGTTTTATTGTTGCTTTTATTAATTGCATTGATGGCGCATTATCTTTTAAGACGTTATAAATTGAAGCATCATGGTGACCTGCCTGAATATAATTCGTAAATGAATATGTTAAAGATAATTTCATTTTGTGTATATTTTTTGTTGCATAGTGCTTTTGCGGCAGATGTTGCGCTGGAACAGCAAGCCTGGGGAGATTTTAAACGGCACTTTATCAGCCATGATGGACGAGTCATTGATACTAGTAATCAAGGGATTAGTCATTCAGAGGGTCAAGGTTATGGCTTGTTATTTGCTGTTTATTTTAATGACCGTGAAACATTTTCACAGATATGGCATTGGAGTAAGTCTAATTTACAAACGCGCGATGATGCCCTGTTTTCTTGGCAATATACTGTTAATAAGGGGGTCACTGATGTAAATAATGCAAGTGATGGCGATATTTTAATTGCTTGGGCATTATTGCAAGCGGCGCAGAAATGGAATGGAAATCGTTATTTGCAGGAGGCGCATGCAATTCTTGGTGATATACGTAATAAGCTCATTCAATCATGGCAGGGTTATCAAGTCATATTACCCGCAGAGCATGGCTTTATGACTAAATCAGATAATATAACGATTAACTTATCCTATTGGGTTTTTCCTGCTTTTTTGGCTTTTATGGCGGTTGATACGGATCCTGTTTGGGGGAAGCTAATTGCAAGTGGTTTATTTTTAAGTAATTACGCTCAATATGGACAGTGGCAGTTACCCGCTGATTGGTTACAATTGGGAGATGTTCCCGTATTAAGCTCTAAGAAGCCGCCACTTTTTGGTTATGAAGCGATTCGTATTCCGCTATACCTTGGCTGGGCTGGCTTAAGGCCACCGGGAGTCATTAAAAGGTTAGTCCGCTATGTGGAGGTAAGTCAAGGGCGGCTAGGTTATTTGAGTCCGACCGTTAATTTAAGTAATAATCATTTCGCAGAGTACGCAGCCCCGCCTGGGTTTATTGCCGTGTATCAGCAGCTTGCAAAGATTCGCGTGCCATTGCCGCAAAAAGAGGATAAAGATTATTATTCTCGTAGTTTAAATCTACTCGCCTATATTGCTCAGCAACAGTCGGCTAACTAATGTCTGCTACACAGCTGATGAGCATGGTGCTTAAAGGCGTAATACTTTGCAGTTTACTTGCCATTTTTTATTTAAGTTATTATCTTGTTTTTTTATCGACTGAACCATCGTCAAACTTAGCCGAAAGTCTGTTACCGGATGAGGTGCTGCAAGTAGGTCAGCCGCCAGCTTCTTTACGGCCTGATGAGCGTATTTTATGGCACTTATTTAATAGTAATCGACTAGCAAAGTTACAACAGAGTATTCTCCTTTTTCAACAGCAATACCCAGGCTGGAAGCCTCCGGAGCAATTATTGGTTTTGTTGCAGCTTAGGCAAGCGCAACAAGACAATCTTAAGTTAACACAGCAAATGCAAGCAGCACTTTCCCCCGTAGTTTTAGGGACTGAGGTGGAAATGTTAATCCAATATATTTTGAGTCAACCTACACATAACTGTACACAAATATATCTATGGGATGCGCAAGGGATTTTGCATAAAATAAGGCGGCAGCAAGATAGGTTAAAGCTATTTAGGATTGCGACTCGTCATTGTGGCGTTGAGCGAGAGCGTTATGCATTATTGCAAACGGCTCAAAACTACTTGCAGGTTAACTATTTTAATCAATTGCTCAAGGAAGTGCGTCCCTTATTTTCGGCCAGTAGTGAAAGGCAAAAATTGACGGAGTTGCAATATCGACATAACCGTTATTATTTATCGCAAGCGATTACGGCTGAAAAGGCAGATCAAATAGCCGTACTTTTGGCATTGTTAAGAGCTGATATTATACAGCGACAGGCGTTTGCAATAGCCAATCAGCTGGCGTGGTATTATTTTAAACATAATCAATTATTGTCAGCAATCAATTGGTTTAGGCAAGTACAACAATGGCAGCCCTCTGATCTTGATTCTGCATTAGGCTTGGTACAAGCCTTACAAAAAAATCAGCAGTTTACACAGGCATTATTAGTGGCAGAGCCTTTTTTAGAGCATCAAAAAATGCGCCATTTACTGGGTAGTTTATTACTCGCTCAGGGGCAACAAGCTTATGCAAAATCATCCTATTCAGATAGTTTGTTATATTTAAAAAAAGCACGTCCACTGTATAGTGATGTACGTGCAGTAGATGAATTACGCGCTTGGGTGTTGTTTAAAATGGGCTACACTGAACAGGCGTTACAAATAGCCGAGTGTTATCAACAGCAATCTATTGCCATGCAAAAATTGGCGATGCAAATTAATTTGCAACGAGGCTGGGAATATCTTAAACAGAAAAACTATCAACAAGCTTGGGGTGTGTTGGCGCGTGCTGAGTCCTTACTAGGAGTCTCAAAGGAAAGTGCCGAATTACGTGCCTGGTTAAGTTACCATCAGCGCGTGTTTCAATATGATTATACTGAGCTATTTTATCGAAAAGAGTTTTTGAGTGCTGTACAGCACTATCAACAAGAGCACCCCGCGGTTGAGCGCATTAAGCCTGATATTCACAAACTGCATAATATTGATTCCGGTTTTTTAGAGGCGGGCTTGTTATATCGGGCAAGAACCGGTGCGGCAGGTACGAGCCGATTGACTATTTTGTCTGCTCCGGTTGTGGGAGGGCGTTTTATTTTTGCAGGTGGGCATGAGGTCGGCTTGCATTTTTTACGCACTGATTTGTTGAGTGGTCAGATAACGCAGGCATGCTGTGCCTTAGTGGGTAGTGCAACCGGCGGCATATTTAACGCTTATACCAATAAAGTCTCTAATGGACTGAGCTTGCAACTTAATTACCATAAATCAGGTTGGTTTAGCCCCTATTTTTCTATTGGCAGTACGCCTTCGGCAGGCGTGCTTGCACCGAGGGTAAAGTGGCGTGCAGGGTTTACACAGCAGTGGCAGAATGGTTTTTGGGGACTGGAAGGCTTTTCACAACCGGTACGAGATTCGATACTTTCCTATACAGGAATGCAAGACCCTTATAGCGATAAAAAATGGGGGAGAGTCAGTCGAGTGGGAGGGCAGTTAACGAACCTATATCAATTTAACGGTAACTGGAGTATGTACACTAAATTCTCGGGGGCTTTTGTGTATGGTAAGCAGGTTGCTGATAATATGCGTTTAAGTACAGATATAAGTATTGCTTATAATTTTGATATAAATGGCTTTGATTATTTCTCTATTGGTCCTGCTTTAGCCGTACAGCATTATGCAAAGAATTTAAGGTATTTTACTTTGGGGCATGGTGGATATTTTAGCCCACAGTTGCAATACCAAGTTGGAGCAGCACTACAATTTTTGACAGATGAAGGCAAATCTTTTATCGCAAAAGGGCGGCTTGGCATAGGTTTTCAGCAATTTATCGAGCAAAAATCTTTGTATTTTCCTGATGATGCATCGTTGCAGGTATTAAATAATGGTATCTATGCAGGTAGTAACCAGAAGGCACTTGCTTTTGAAGCGGAATTAAAGGGGGCATGGCTTGTGCATCCGAATGTACAGTTTGCTGGTGGTATTGGATACCGTAATACAAATGCCTATCAGGATTATTTTGTTGGCCTGAATCTGCGCTATTACTTTAAAGAGCGAAAGGCGACCTTTAGTCGCGACTTGCCTGCTTTTATTTTTGAGCAATTATTTTAAAACGTAAAAACAACAGGCCTGCAACACTCAATAGCATGAATAGGCTGGGTGTAGGAATTGTCTGGTTTGTTGCTGATGGTAGGGGGGTGTCAGGAATGAATGGGTAATTATTTAGTTGCCCTGATGTTTCTCCTGCTTTTCCTTTTAAAGAACTCGCAATGAGTTGGCCGTCAATATGTGCGTCATAAAATGTGGTTGTAGCAAATGGCGCAAGTATACTGCCAGCCACACCAACATTATTGACCTTTAAGGTCTCGGCTTCAAAAAGATTAAACAGTACGGTTTGCGTTAAACTACCATCATGGTCGAATAGGTCTCCAGTATTTTGGGTATTGCCATTTGATGTTATTCGGTAGAAGCCCAAATTAGAAAGGCTGATATCAGCTCCTGCTACATTAATAAGTGCCCAAGAGTTGTCAGGGATTTCTAAAATAAATTCATTGGTAAAGAGAGGGTCTAAATCTGTTGCTGAAATTGAAAAGATATTAAGGGTTGCGCTGTCCCCGTATAAGTATAACTGCCCATTACTTAGGCTGGCACTAGCGTTACTTGTAAGATTTGACCAAGTGGCAGAGTTATTTTTTGCTTGCTGTTCAAGGGTGGCAAAATCTAAAGTGTTTCCTGAGATATACTCGCCACCTGTAAAGCCCACTCGTGTTAAATTTGCAGAGAGGCCGCTACGGGCATCGCCGTTATATACGTGGCCATCGATAAAATTTAACTCGCCGCCTGCAATTAATGTGTCATATGGATTATTTGCCGAGTCCAGTTTTAAGCCGACAGCATAGTTATCTAAGGTGATGTTGCCTCCTACCGCTAAACGTCCTTCAGTATCAGAGCGTGAGGCCTCCATATCACCAAATATTAAAGCATTATATGGACTGGCATCCTTTAAATCTAATATATAGGCTTGGCTTTGTGGCACAAAAAAAGAGATAAAAATGAATGCGCCAATGAGTATGGTATGTTTGTATTGTATTCGCATGGTAATGTTTTTGATTGGCTATTTGTAGTTCAGATATACCTTATATCGTTCTTTATGGCAAGCAAAATAAAGTGCTTTCATCATCAGTATAACACTTCTTAATTTGTTGGTATAAGAAATAATCATAAGCAACTGTTTTTAAAAGATTGCTATTGTTGCTGGGCGTTCTTTGGTAAATGGCTAATGGGCTTTATCCTTATGGTGGATACAAAACTTTTACACCTTTGCAGTAACTTTTGGTTTATGATTGCAAACTATTTTTAGGAATCATTGATGAGCTTACTTTACAGGTGGCTTAAATGAGCCAATTTTTGACGAAATATACTGTTTCCTTATCTTAAAATACGGTCGTTTTTTACCTATATAAACTATTTATGAGTTATCAGCCTTTTATTGCCGCACTGATTGAACAAAATGCTTTACGTGATAGTGACTTAAATAGAGTGAATAAAGTTGAGGAGCAAATGCAAGAGGCAAGCTTGCCCTTGTTGCTGGTCAAGCTTGGGCTTTGTTCAGAAAAAGACGTTGCAAGTGCTTTGGCAAAGACCACAGGCCTTGAAGTGGTCGTCACAGAAGATTATCCTGACAGTATCTTATTACCTGATACGATTTCATTACGCTTCCTTAAAGAGTTTCATGTTGTTGCTTTAAATGCGGATGCACAAAAAATTGTAGTCGCTGTTGCTGATCCTGAAAATACCTTTATTAAACAATCATTACGTTTAAGTTGTGATACAGAGATAGAGCTAAAAATTGGCTTGTTATCGGAGATAGATAAAGCGATTGAGCGTCTGTATGGTGATGGTAAATCACAGATGGGGCAGATTACCGATAACTTGGATGAAAGTGCATCACTAGATGATATTGAGCATTTAAAAGATTTGGCCAGTGAAGCACCTGTTATTCGTATGGTCAATTTGGTTTTTCAACGCGCACTGGAAAGTAAAGCCTCCGATATTCATTTTGAACCTTTCGAGGATGCTTTAATCATACGTTTGCGTATTGATGGTGTTTTGCAACAAATAGAAGGCCCCTCGGTGAGTGCAACGGCCGCTATTATTTCTAGAATCAAATTGATGGCGAAATTAAATATTGCCGAACGCCGTTTACCTCAAGATGGGCGTATTAAAATTCAAATGCAGGGTAAGGAAATTGATCTGCGGGTTTCAACAACACCTACCATGTATGGTGAGAGTGTGGTGATACGCTTGTTAGATAAGGAAAATATCGTATTTGATTTTGCCAGTTTAGGCTTTGAAGAGGCTAATTTACAACAATTTATCGAGGTCTTGTCTAAACCTCACGGTATTATCTTGATTACAGGGCCGACCGGTAGCGGTAAATCAACAACCTTATATACGGCTTTAAGTCAGTTAAATACACCTGAAAAAAAGATTATTACTGTTGAAGATCCGGTTGAGTATCAGTTACGAGGGGTTAATCAAATTCAAGCCAAACCTAAAATAGGCTTAACCTTTAGTAGTGCTTTGCGCTCTATTGTTCGGCAAGACCCTGATGTTATTATGATTGGTGAAATGCGCGATTTGGAAACGGCTAAAATTGCCGTGCAATCTGCTTTGACAGGTCATTTAGTGTTATCCACTTTACATACGAATGATGCGGCAGGGGCTTTGGCGCGCTTGTTGGATATGGGGCTGGATGATTATTTATTAACATCAACAATTAATGGCATTTTGGCACAGCGTTTAGTCAGGAAATTATGTATGCATTGCCGAGTGCCTTATGTGGCTCAGCCTGAAGTCATCGCAGAAAAAGGCTTGACGCGTTTCTTGAAAAAAGGGGAATTAACACTATATCAAGCACAAGGCTGTAAAGAATGTGGTGGTATTGGGTATAGCGGACGTTTGGCGATTATTGAATTTTTAGTCATGAATGATGTCTTAAGGAAGATGGTGATGGCGCATAAAGAAGCAGGGCTCATTCAGGCAGAGGCGGTTAAAGGTGGCATGTTGACCATTTACCAAGATGGCTTGGCAAAAGTCGTCAAGGGTCTGACTAGCCTAGATGAAGTATTGCGCGTCACAACGGAAATTTGAGGTGACTATTTTCGTTTATAAGGCAGTTAATGCCGAGGGCGATGTACTGGAAGGTAGCAAGGAGGCGGCTGATGAGGCGACCGTTATTGCGCAGTTACAAGCAGATGGCTTAATTCCTATCAAAGTATCTGTATCAGGTTTGGCGCGTGGGTCATTTTTTGCGTTGCAGCAAGACTCACAAGGCTTATCTGCCAAAGAGGTTGCATTGTTTACGAAAGAGCTGGCTACACTACTACAAGCAGGACTGCCAATAGATCGTTCTTTAGTGGTATTAATGGAGTTATTAGATGATGATTCCAAAATATATGATTTAATCAAGCGCGTACTGGAGCGGGTAAAAGGAGGGGTAAATTTAGCCGATGCCCTAGAAGCAGAATCGAGTGCTTTTTCACGATTTTATATTAATATGTTGCGTGCCGGTGAGGCGGGCGGTAGTGTTGATGTTGTCTTGGGGCAGTTATCTGAGTACTTGGAAAAATCTAAAGAGCTTAAAGATACGGTGAGTACGGCTTTGATTTACCCTACTATTTTGGTCATTATGGCTATTGGTTCAGTCTTCTTGTTATTGACTTTTGTGGTGCCGCAATTTACGGAGATGTTTGAAAGCGCGGGTAAAGAATTGCCGATGTCAACGCAAATCGTTGTGGCTAGTGCCGAATGGCTACAAAGTTATTGGTGGGCGGTCATCTTATTTGGCGTAGGAGCTTTTTTTGTCTTGCGTTTTGAAACCACGGTAGGCTCTAGAAAAGAACGCTGGGATCGGCTTATTTTGTCTCTACCGTTATTTGGTGAGATTATTCGTAATATCAATACCACGAATTTTACACGTACTTTAGGTACACTATTAACCAACGGTGTGCCCATTCTAACCGCACTCGGTATTGTTAAAGGCACGTTGAGCAACTTAGTTTTGCTTAATGCGGTTACGGATGCAGAGGAAAATTTGAAACAAGGCAAGGATATGTCGAGTGCTTTAATTGCATCGGGGCAGTTTCCTAAAATGGCGACTCAAATGATAAAAATGGGCGAAGAGACCGGAAAAATGGAGGAAATGTTACAACGGACGGCGGAAACTTATGATAAACAATTGAAAATCACCATTGAACGGATGTTGGCAATGATGGAACCTATTTTAATTGTCACATTAGGGTTATTAATTGCCGGTATTATCATTTCTATTTTATCCGCTATTTTAAGTGTGAATGACTTGGCATTTTAGTGTAAAGGTGGCAAAAGAATATTAATAAAATATGGGAGTTACAATGAAAAAAATAAAACAAGCAGAGCATGGATTTACCTTAATTGAATTATTAGTGGTCTTGGCCATTATTGGATTATTAGCTGGATTGGTCGGGCCGCAAGTCATGAAGCATTTAGGGGGAGCGAAAACTAAAGCGGCGCGTACTCAAATTGAGGATTTATCAGGGGCTTTAGATATGTACCGTATGGATGTAGGACGTTACCCCACAACGGCAGAAGGATTAAGTGCCTTGGTTGCAAAGCCTGCAAGTGCGCGCTCGTGGAATGGGCCTTATTTGCGTAAAAATAAAATTCCACAAGATCCTTGGGCATACGATTACCATTATGTTTCACCTGGCGAACATGGCCGTTTTGATTTGTTTTCTTTAGGGGCAGATAACGCCGCCGGTGGTGAAGGTGAAGACCAAGATATTAATAGCTGGGAGTAGCAAGGGAGCCGGCATACTTTTAGGAAAAGGATTTACTTTAATAGAGCTATTGATTGTGTTGGTTATTATGGCACTTGCTTCGGCGGTCGCCATTCCTAATATTGGCTCAGGTAATCAAATTGCGGCTTTAAATGCCGCTGCACGGGAAATTGCTTCGGCATTACGTTTTGCTCGCGGTTATGCGTTGACGCATCGTCAAGAAAGTCGCTTCTTATTTGATTTAGATGCCAATAGCTATCAAGTCACAGGTCGTGATAAAACTTATTATATTAGCAAAGAACTTGCCGTGACTTTAGATGTTGCTGAATCACAGTTAGTGAGTGAGCGGCGTGGTGGAGTGCGTTTTTTTCCTGATGGTTCTGCAACCGGTGGGCGCATTACCTTAGAAATAGCACAAGCTAAACGTCAATTAGATATTAATTGGCTGACGGGGCAAGTGGATCTGGATGAATTGTAGGCAGGCCGCACAGCAAGGGTTTTCATTATTAGAAATTTTGGTGGCCTTTTCCATTTTGGCTTTATCACTCGGTATTGTCTTGAATATTTTTTCAGGTGGCTTAAGGCGCACTATTATTGCGGAAGAGTATCAGCAGGCGGTCGTGATTGCGCAGGCAAAATTGGCCGAAAGTGGTGTTGTCACAGCGTTACAAGAAGGTATTAGCTCAGGGCAAGTTCAAGATAAGTATTTTTGGCGCGTACAGGTGCAAATGTATCTGATGAACGCCGAGGCTGAAGAGGGGCAATCCGCCGCTGTTTTACCCTATCAAGTGACGGTTACGGTTGAGTGGCCGGCAGGCAAAACTAATCGCCAAGTACAGTTGACGACGCTGAAGCTAGTGGCAGCAAAGAATGAATAAACGATATCGCATAGGCTTTACGTTAATTGAAGTATTGATTGGCATGAGCTTATTGAGCATTATGATGTTGCTTTTATTTGCCAGTCTCAGAACTTGTGTGCAAAGCTGGAATGCGGGGGAAAAAAAGATTGCGCAAGTTAGTCAAGCGACGATTGTACAGAATTTTTTACGGTATAAATTACAGATTGCGCTCCCTTTAGCTGTCGATTTTTTAGCTGAAGAGGATCGGCAGTTTTCTTTCCAAGGTGGCTCTGATAGTTTGCAGTTTGTTGCGCCTATGCCTGCTAGTGCCGGACGCTTGGGGTTGCAGTTGTTTAACTTGAGTTTACAGTCTGAAGATAAGGGCACAGGTCAGCAGTTATTGGTGGATATTAAACCTTTTTTTCCACAAAATGATATGACGCAATGGGAAGGAGAGCAAGTGGTTATTTTAAAGCACATACAGACCTTGCAAATTGCTTACTTTGGTGCTGGACAAGATGATTTAAATAAAGAGCCTAAGTGGCAAAAGCAATGGCAGGATAGGCAGAACTTACCTGAGTTGGTGAGTATTGATATCGCACTGACAACAGGCGTTGTTTGGCCGCAATTGATTGTGCCGTTGCGCTTGTTAGATGCTAGGCAAGGAGATAATGCCGGCACAATCCCTGGTGTTCGCGGCCGCGGTGCTAATTTGTTTGGTATTAAATAGTGGCGCATCATAAAGGCTTTGCATTGGTTTTGGTGTTATGGATATTGACTTTAGTAGCCATTATGGCAAGTAGTTTTACCTTAACGATACAGCGTGAAACGGCCATTACTTCTGCTGTAAGAGCGACGGCTGAGGCTTCGGCTTTAGCAGAAGCGGGTATTTATTATGCGATTGTAAAATTATTTGCCAGCGATAAGGAGCAAAGTTGGCAAGGATTTAATAGTTTGTATGAGATTGAGTTTGCCGGCCAAAAAGTGCGTATTAAAGTGGCTGATGAGTCAGGTAAAATCGGCATTAATTATGCCAATCAAGAGCAATTGCGGCAGTTATTTAAGGCGATTAAGGTGGATGGCGAACTGGTCGATCAATTAGTGGATGCCATACTGGATTGGCGCGATAAAAATGATTTGCAGCGTTTGTATGGTGCAGAAAAAGAACAATACACTGCGGCAGGGAAAAACTATGCGCCCCGTAATGGTTTGTTTGCCGACATGGAGGAATTACAGATGGTGATGGGGA
>JALSIU010000221.1 GCA_026989715.1 Methylomonas sp. | reverse complement strand
CAATTCCGTGCTGAATTCGCTGGCGATGGGGATTGCCAGTATTTTTGTGCTGGTATGCTCCAATGCACTGGTTTCTGCCTTGCGCAATTTTATTCCCAAACAAGTGCGTATTACCACTTACATCATCATCATTGCGACTTTTGTCACCTTAGTTGATTACATTATTCAAGCCATCAGTTTAGATTTATACAATAAACTCGGTGCTTTTATTCAGTTAATCGTAGTGAATTGTTTAATTTTAGGTCGCGCCGAAGCCTATGCCTCTAAAAACTCATTTACCAAATCCGTTATCAGTGCTTTAGGCATGGGCTTAGGCTTTACTCTCGCCTTAGTCATGCTGGGCGGAGTGCGTGAATTATTAGGCGCAGGGCAATTATTAGGCTACCAAATATTCAGTACCAACTTTGAGCCATGGGTGGTGATGATTTTACCCCCTGGGGGATTTATTGTCTTAGGCGCGTGGTTATTGCTGATTAACTATGTCAGCCAACGCAAAACCAATAAGTCCATTGCTTCGGCAGCGGCATCGCATTGCACCGTCAGGAGCCCCTCATGAACCCGGAATCACTCAGTTTTATCTTTCTCAGTGCCTTTCTAATTAATAACTTCGTTTTGGCGATGTTCTTAGGTTTATGCCCCTTTGTGGGCGTATCCGCCAAACGCGACACTGCATTCAATATGAGCCTCGCCACCACCTTTGTGATGTTTGTCAGCTCGACCTGTGCTTATGGCATCAATCAAGTATTAATCGCTTTTGATATTGAGTTTCTGCGCCTGATTAGCTATATCGCTTTAATTGCCTCTTCGGTGCAATTAGTAGAAATGATTTTAAAGAAATTTAGCCCCAGTTTATTTCGTGCTTTAGGTATTTTCTTACCGCTGATTACCACTAATTGTGCCATTTTAGGAGTTGCGCTATTTCAAACGTCACGGGGTTATGATTTTTTGCAATCCGTCTCGTTTAGCTTAGGTGCTGGCGCAGGCTTTGGTTTAGCGATTATATTAATGGCAGGCTTACGTGAAAAACTAGAGCTGTCCAATTTACCGAATATTACCCAAGCCGCCGCATTAAGCATGATGCTGGCAGGAATATTATCATTAACCTTTATGGGCTTTGCAGGTTTAGGTACAACGACTGCTTAACAAAAGTCCTAATAAATAAAACATAAGGAGTCAATATGTTTAATTTTCTAATTGCCATGGCTGTTATTTTTGGGCTGATGATGGCATGGATTTATATCCAACAAGCGGCACGCAACTATGCCGCCAAACACCCTGAATTTGGTGCCGCTAAAGAAGAAGGTTTGGGCTGTGGTAAGAATTGTGGCTGTAAAGGCGGAGTTTGTGAGAAATAAACCTTAACTTATAAACCACTCGAATACGACAATCTCTAAATACTTAGGGCGCAGGCTAAAGTCCTGCGCCCCATCTAGTACCAGTAACACATCAATTTAAGGCTTAAAGCGTATATACTGCCGATAAGGCGAGCCACCCTTCCAAGTAAACGCCTCAGTGTAATAGTGCATCAAAGAAAAATAACCTATCAAACCTAACGTAATCGCTTTATAAATTTCCACGCCAAACAAATATTCAGTCAGCACATTAAACCATTGGTCGCCATAAACTTGTAGCACATAAGTCAATGCGAAAGAAGCTAAGGGCAAGACAATAAACACATTTAATTTAACCTTACTGGTCCAGCGATATAAGAAATTTTGCGGATGGCCTCTATGTTTATTGACATCATGAGTGACATAAAAAATATAAGCCGTGGCATCATGCACTAATCGTGGGATGAGTATTGCCAAGAAATAATATTCCTGCATATAAAAGTAAAAGCTCATAATCACCAAGCCAGAATTGGCCCACATAAAAACTTTACCAAAGCCGGTTTGCACATAACGCTGACACCAAGCGGTGATGAATATCAAACAAACAACTAAACTTGCCGCTGCTTGCAATACCCATTCGGCCTGCTGTGCCGTTAAGGTATTTTTTAAAAAGATGCCCAAATAAACCGCTAGCCCTGCACTAATACTCAGCCATAGCAACGTATAAAATGCCCAATTAGGCAATTGATAAATACCGCGCCCTATTCCATGCTGTTGCTTTAAGACATGATACACCGTCCACGCTGTGACCAGCACATAAAGCACATAGTAGGAAAGCACTTGATTGGCAATCGCAAAAAATACAATGATGGCCAATGTCATCCATAACACCTTTTTATGATAAAAATGCCAATATTCTTGATTAGTCGTTAATAAAATATTGCTGGCTAAAATATGCGGCGTGCCAAATAAAATCTGAAACAAAATAAAATGGCTGGGGCTACTGGGTAAATAGTGCAATAAAGCCCCCTCAAAAAAGAAGCGATCGCTCAGTTGTACTAAAAAACAGAGCGGGATAATCGCATACAAGGCCAATAGCAGCTTAAAAGAAACCGCCAATGGCGTTTTTTCCTGTGCGGTATGCAGTGTCAGTGTTGTCATAAAGCATTCATTATTATTGTTATTATTTTCTGCTAACGGTACACTGTTTTTACCTTATATTTCAAGTGCTATCATTACCGTAACCATGACATTTAGCTTACACCCTCAATTACAAAAAGATTGCATCGACCTTGGCAAATTAGATTTATGTCAGGTATTGCTTATGAATGACAGCCGATTCCCTTGGCTGATTTTAGTGCCGCAACGCAACAATATCAGCGAAATATACCAGCTTTCTACCGATGAACAGCATCAGCTAATCAATGAGTCCAGCCATATTGCCACGCAACTCAAAATCCGCTTGCAAGCCGATAAAATCAATATTGCCGCATTAGGGAATCAAGTCGCACAATTACATATCCACCATGTCGTGCGCTATCAAACAGATGCAGCTTGGCCTGCCCCTATTTGGGGGAAATTTGATACACTTGCCTATACGGAAAAAGAATTACACGGCATACAAAACAAACTACATAACCTATTGCAACGATAATATTTACAACACCTGCCCCGGCTTTAGGTTTTATTTCATTCTTAGCCTTGATTTTAAGATAAAATAGACGCAATTTTTCTATTTTATCTGCGACAAAAACATGAATGCTCCGACCGCTTTATTTGAATCTTCTCTTTCTAATCTAACCTTACGTGCGCGCGGTAAAGTACGTGATATTTATGATGTCGATGATGAGCATTTATTAATTGTCACCACTGATCGCATGTCTGCTTTTGACGTAGTATTGCCCGACCCGATACCAGGCAAAGGCTTGGTATTGACTGCAGTATCTAATTTTTGGTTTGCAAAAATGCAAGCGATTATCCCCAATCATTTAGCAACGCTACCTCTGAAGGAAGTTGTTCCTGATGCCAAGGAACGCGCCCAAATCGAAGGCCGCGCCATTGTCGTAAAAAAGTTGACCCCCTTACCGGTAGAAGCCATTGTGCGAGGTTATTTAATTGGCTCCGGCTGGGCAGATTACCAAAAAACGGGGCGTATTTGCGGCATTGAATTACCGCAAAACTTACAACAAGCGCAGCAATTACCTGAGGCGATTTTTACACCGTCCACAAAAGCGGCCGTTGGCGATCATGATGAAAATATAGCCTTTGCAGAAACCCTCCCCTTATTAGGCGAGACCATAGCCACGCAAGTGCGTGATATTAGCCTGCGCCTCTACACCCAAGCGGCTGAATATGCCAAAGCGCGCGGTATTATTATTGCAGACACCAAATTTGAATTTGGTTTGGACAAACAAGGGAAGCTCTATTTAATTGATGAGGCATTAACCCCCGACTCCTCACGCTTTTGGCCAGCGGATCAATACCAAGTCGGCATCAGCCCGCCGAGTTTTGATAAGCAATTTATACGCGATTATTTAGAAACACTGGATTGGGATAAAACCGCACCCGGCCCCACATTGCCCGATGATATAGTGCGCATTAGCAGCGCAAAATATCATGAAGCAATGCATAAATTAACAGGGCTATAACAAGCCATGCTCTGCAAAAGAATAAGGCTGGCCATCCCCGATAATAAAATGATCCAACACGCGAATATCCATTAAATTTAAAGCTTGCGTTAATTTATCGGTTATCAACTTATCGGCTTGGCTAGGCTCTATCATGCCCGATGGGTGGTTATGTGCAAAAATGATGGCCGCCGCATTATGTGCCAATGCTCTTTTAACAACCTCACGCGGGTAAACGCTCGCGCCATCAATGGTGCCTCTAAATAGCTCTTCAAATTCCAGAATATGGTGCTGATTATCCAAAAACAGGCAAGCAAAGACTTCATACGGATAGTGTCTGAGCTTTTGGCTTAAATACGTGCGTGTCGCTTCAGGGCTATTTAATACATCACCTCGCTCAAGCTCCTCAAAGGTATGCCGACGCGCCATTTCCAAAACGGCCTGTAGTTGTGCATATTTGGCAGCACCTAAGCCTTTTGCTTGCGTAAATTCGGCATAATTAGCCTGCATTAACGCCTGCAAAGAACCAAAATCGGTTAATAAATCTTGCGCTAAATCAACGGCTGTTTTGCCTTGAATACCGATACGCAAAAAAATCGCTAATAATTCGGCATCAGAGAGCGCGGCCGCACCATGTGCCAATAACTTCTCTCGTGGCCGCTCATCGGCTGGCCAATCAGTAATACGCATACGATGCAATCCTTTTAGCAAACAATAAATTTATGTGCCTACTTGCGACACAACTAGGAAAAAACAATTTAACCCCACCTTTCCAGTCAGCGACTAAGCCCAGCATTTCTAGTTTTTTTAGTTTAAGCATAGAAGAAACAAAGAACTCTTGCCATAATATCTATTTAGCGTGAATTTTTAGGGCAGAATATTGAAGCAGATACTTCTTGGCATTACCGGCGGCATTGCAGCATATAAATCAGCTGAACTTATTAGATTATTGCGTAAAGATAACTATGAGGTTCGAGTGGTGATGACTCAATCAGCTTTGCAATTTATGACCAAACTCACTCTGCAAGCCTTATCGGGCAACCCTGTCCACAGCGAATTATTAGATGCCGGCCAAGAAAATTCAATGGGGCATATTAATCTAGCGCGCTGGGCAGATAGCTTACTGATTGCACCGGCTAGTGCGCATTGCATTGCTAAATTAAGCTATGGACTAGCGGATGATTTGCTTAGCACCTTATATTTAGCGGCCGAATGTCCTGTCTATCTTGCCCCCGCCATGAATCAAAGCATGTGGCATAAAGCCATAACGCAAACCAATATAGACCGCCTAAAACAACAAGGCGTACACATCATAGGGCCGGAGTCGGGCAGTCAAGCCTGTGGAGAGTATGGCTTAGGGCGCATGTCAGAACCGGAGGCTATTGCAAACTACCTTAACGCGCAACATACGCCGACACCATTAAAGCATAAAAAAATACTGATTACGGCAGGCCCTACACGCGAAGCTTTAGACCCTGTGCGTTATATTACCAATCGAAGTTCCGGTAAAATGGGGTATGCCTTAGCCACGCAAGCTAAATTAATGGGTGCAGAGGTTATTTTGGTTAGCGGCCCCACACAACTTCCCATACCTCATGGCGTGCATTTAGTCGCAGTTGAAAGTGCCGCTGATATGCACACGGCCGTCATGCAACACATTCAGGGGCAAGATATTATGATTGCAGCGGCGGCAGTAGCGGACTACACCCCTACCAGCATTGCAACTGAAAAAATCAAAAAAGAGGGAACGCATACTGAGTTAAGTTTACGCAAAACAAAAGATATTGTGGCCGATGTAGCCAATTTAAACAATAAACCCTTTACCGTTGGCTTTGCAGCAGAAACGCATAACCTACAACATTATGCACAAGATAAGTTAGCACGTAAAAAATTAGATATGATTGCCGCAAACTGGGTAGGCCAAGCAGAAGGTGGCTTTGATTCGGCCGTCAATGCCTTACAAGTTTACTGGCCAAATGGCTCACAATCCTTGCCACTGACAGATAAAACACAGCTAGCAAAACAATTATTGATATTAATAGCAGAGATATATCATGCAAAAAATACAGCTTAAAATACTAGACCCGCGCTTAGGCAAATCCATTCCTATGCCCGCTTATGCCACGACGGGTTCAGCCGGCATTGACTTACGTGCTTGCCTGGACAATGACACCACCTTAGCCCCTGGCGATACGATACTCATTCCAACTGGCATTGCCATCCATATTAATGATACACAACTGGCAGCCGTCTTATTACCTCGTTCAGGTTTGGGTCATAAGCATGGAATCGTACTGGGCAATTTGGTCGGTTTAATTGACTCTGATTATCAAGGGCAAATCTTTGTTTCCTGCTGGAACAGAGGCAAAGAAAGCTTTACTGTTCAAGTAGCAGAGCGCATTGCACAAATGGTATTTGTTCCCATTGTGCAAGCTGAGTTTGAACAAGTAACAGACTTTGACCAAACCGAGCGCGGTACCGGTGGCTTTGGTCATACGGGGCAACACTAATTCCTTTCAAGAAGGGGCAAACATGAAACAATTTTTTATCATCATGGCCGTTGTTGCCACCCTAATGACCGCCTTAACAGGTGTTAGTACTTTCTATTTATCGCAAGCAGAAATAGAAAAAGCACAGCGCGAATCTGCCATTACCTTAGCCAAAGGGGCAGCCAATATTATGTCTGCTCGGGTTGCTTTATTAGATAACACCTTGCAAAAAATGGTGCGCTCCCCTGAATTGATTGCCGCCATTAGCCAAGCGGATTTAGTGCGCGCCAAACAAATTGTGCAACAAATGGGTTCCTACTTTCCTGATGCGATGGCTTTTAGACTATTGCTTCCCGGAGATCATAAACCGGATACATCCATAGAGCCTCATATGGGGTATGCTGACCTAGACCTGGTACAAAGCACCTTTCTAAAGCCGCAACTCCCCCTTATTCAAGGTATTAAGGGTAAAAATAGACACCTCGCCATGACCCGCGCAGTACAAAACGATACACAGAATATCGCCGTCATTCTCGCCAGCATTGATTTTAATAAAATCATCAATAGCCTGCATACCATACAAGATAGCCGTTTATTAGTTGAACTAAGCCAAACCGACCTCGTTATTGCCTCCCAAGGTAATGCAACGTTAAAAGAAGCAACAGCCATCGGCATCATACCCGTAGCGCATACCCCGTGGACGATAAGCTATTGGTATGACACAAGTTATGACTTTTCTTTTTTGAGTCTGATATTAAGCATTATCCTCATACCTGCCTTTATTGCGGCTCTGGTTTGTTATATTTATTATCGAAAACTGGAGATGTATTTAATAGAAGACCAGCGCGTTCTTTTAAAAGTAGCCAAAGATTTATTATTAAATAAAAGACCAGGGAGCTACCCTGTCAACTTACAGGAAATGAATCACTTTATCTCAGCCATTATTCAATTCAAGCGCGTTATTGACAGCGGCGACCTGGAGCAAGAAGACCCTGAACTGCATGCCCAACAACAAAAACAAGACTTAGAATTACAACTCGGTACAGATAGCATGTTTTCTGAAACCAGCGAAATGAACCCTTCGAGCTTTTTTGCAGCACAGGATACGCCTAATGCGCAACCTGAAAAAGAAATGGGGTTTGCTATTGCCTTAGATGACAATGAAACAGACACACCGACTGACACGACAAACAGCACAAACGACTTAACTAAGTCAAGTACTGAGCAATCCACAAACTCTGTGTTTCGTGCCTATGATATTCGGGGCATAGTCGATGCTGTTCTCACGAAAGAGCTTATATTTGATATTGGTCGTGCTATTGGTAGCGAAGCCGTGGAGCGCGATATTAAGAGCATTGCGCTAGCGCGTGATGGACGCATTTCCAGTCCCACACTTAGTACCGCGCTGGCAGAAGGCATTCTAACAACGGGGGTTGATATTATAGATATAGGCATGGTGCCGACCCCTGTATTATATTTTGCAGCACAGCACTGCGATAGCCGCTCTGGTGTCATGTTAACAGCAAGCCATAATCCTGCCAATTATAACGGCGTAAAAGTCGTACTTGACGGTGAAACCTTAGCGGGCGAACAAATTCAATCCTTAAGAAAACGTATTGCAGCACAGCATTTCCAAAATAATCCAGCCGGCAGCCTAACCGAAAACAAACTACTTAGTAATGAATATATTGGCACCTTAACCGATAATATGCGTATTGCGCGGCCGATGAAAATTGTGATTGATGCAGGTAATGGTGTTGCTGGCGAATTAGCCCCAATTGTACTCAAAACCCTAGGTTGTGAAGTTATCGAACTATTTTGTGATATTGACGGCACTTTTCCCAATCATGCCCCCGATCCAAGCCAACCTGAAAACTATACCGATTTAATTGCAGCAGTCGGGCATTTTCAAGCTGATGTAGGACTTTGTTTTGATGGCGATGGCGATCGCTTAGGGATTGTGGATTCTAGCGGCAAAATCATTTGGCCAGACCGGCAAATGATGCTATTTAGCACTCATATCTTAGCTGGCAACCCTGGGTCAGAAATCATCTATGATGTAAAATGCACGCGCTTGTTAGCAGAGCATATTCAAAAATTAGGCGGACGGGCAAGCATTTGGAAAACCGGACACTCTTTTATGAAAGCCCGGCTGAAAGAAACGGGTGCGATATTTGCCGGTGAAATGAGTGGACACTTATTCTTTAATGATCGTTGGTACGGTTTTGATGACGGTATTTATGCTGCCGCCAGATTAATGGAAATACTCTCCGAAGACTCGCGTACCAGTGCCGAAGTCTTTGCCGATTTCCCAGATAGCATCAATACACCTGAAATCAATATTCCTTTAGATGAAGGCGTTAATATGGCCTTGATAAAACAACTGCTCAATAAAGCGAATTTTCCTGATGGCCGCATTACCGATATTGATGGCTTACGTGTTGATTTTGCAGATGGCTTTGGTTTGGTAAGAGCCTCTAACACAACACCCGCATTAGTCGTACGTTTTGAAGGCGACAACCAAGCAGCCTTAACACGTATTCAAACGCAATTTCGCCAGCTTCTTTTAGAAGTCAAAGCGGATTTATCTCTTCCTTTTTAATACCCCCATAATATGAAAGCAACAACGGCGAATGGCATTGCCCATGTCTTAATTGAATCCCTACCTTATATTCAAAAATTTAAAGGCAAAACGGTTGTCATTAAATACGGCGGTAACGCCATGATTGATGAAAATTTAAAAGCCTGTTTTGCCCGCGATATTGTGCTAATGAAATTAGTCGGTATCAACCCTATTGTCGTGCATGGCGGCGGCCCGCAAATTGGCAGTTTACTCCAGCGTTTAAATATTAGCTCCGAATTTGTCAATGGCATGCGGGTCACCAATAGTGAGACCATGGATGTGGTAGAAATGGTGCTTGGCGGTCAAGTCAATAAAGATATTGTAAACCTTATCAACATGGCCGGCGGCAAAGCCATTGGCTTAACCGGTAAAGACGGTAACTTTATTTGTGCGCGTAAAATTGCAATGAAACAATTCAATAAAGAAACGCAAGCATCAGAAATTATTGATATTGGTCATGTCGGGGAAGTCAGTCATATAGACCCGAGTATTGTCGACATGCTTTGCCATAGTGACTTTATTCCCGTGATTGCTCCAATTGGCGTAGGCAAAGATGGGCGCTCTTATAATATCAACGCCGACTTAGTCGCGGGTAAAGTCGCCGAAGAATTAAATGCAGAAAAGTTAATCCTGCTGACCAATATCCCAGGGATTTTAGATAAAGACAGTCATTTACTGACAGGGCTAACACTGACAGATATAGATAACTTAATTGCTGACGGCACCATCTCCGGTGGTATGATTCCCAAAACACGCTGTGGTACCGATGCATTGCAAGGCGGCGTAAATAGCGTGCATATCATTGATGGCCGCGTTGAACACGCAGTATTATTGGAATTATTTACCGACCAAGGCGTAGGCACTTTGCTGATTAACAAGCATTAAGCACGCAACTTAAAAATGGATTCTGGCCTATTATGTCCGATTGCCATATACTCGGTTGAATATTTTAGACAGAATAAAAATAATAAATTTAGCTAGGGGATAAACATGATATCAGATGTTTTTTTTGTATTAACGGTAATTTATGTTGCCTATGTGGTTTATATCATTACAGATACCGATAAAAATTCAGCAACTAATGCGACTGCTAGCCGTAAAGTCCCCCCTCTTATCGCGGCCAAAAAATCGCAAGTACCTAAACTAGAACCAAAAACCACAACAAAAGCCAAAAAAGCCACCGCCCAAACTCATCAACCTGCAGCGACGGCTAAAGTTGAACTGCGTACGGTAATGATGAAAAACCCTAAAACAGGGGAAGAAGCTAAAATTGCCAGTAATTATAGAATGGTCAAACGCTGGGTAAAAGAGGCGATGGTAGAAGAAGGTTTATTGCCCAAAATTTATAAAACCAATGAGATGGACGAAAAAGCAAAGGCAGAAGTTGCCAAAGCACTGTCTATTATTAAAGCAATGGACAAATATAAGCCCTAATAATTTCTTATTGAAGCATAATCTATGCTGACACCAACATAGATTATGCTTACCTTTTTTATTTACAAACCAAACAACTCACGCATCTTTGCACCAGGCTGCTCTGCACGCATAAAGGCTTCGCCCACCAAGAAAGTATAAACACCGTTATCCAGCATTAACTGCACATCTTCTGGCGTATGAATACCACTTTCAGTAATGACTAAGCGGTCGCTCGGTACCATTTCTTTTAAATCTAAGGTGGTTTGCAATGAGGTCTCAAAAGTGCGTAAGTTGCGATTATTAATGCCCATCAGCGGCGTATCTAATTGCAAAGCACGTTCCATCTCGGCTTTATCATGCACTTCCACTAAAATATCCATACCTAGCTGTTGTGTTGTATCAGCCAACTCATGCATTTGCGTATCGGATAATGCGGCGACAATCAACAAAATACAATCAGCCCCTAGTGCTCGCGATTCATGGATTTGATACGGATCAATCATAAAATCTTTACGTAGTGCCGGTAAAGGGCAGGCTTGACGCGCCATTTGTAAATTGACTTCGCCACCTTTAAAATATTCCTTATCCGTTAAGACAGACAAGCAACTCGCACCACTCATCGCATAATCCATTGCAATCTCAACAGGTTTAAAATCTTCTCGGATAATCCCTTTACTTGGCGAGGCTTTTTTAATTTCGGCAATAATGGCTGGCGTTTGAGTGAGTGCCTTTGCTTGCAGAGTACGTGCGAAGCCGCGCGGTGCTTCCGTATCATCTATAATCCCTTGCAAATCTGCAAGGCTCATCCGTAATTTACGTTTCGCAACTTCTTCTACTTTAGTAGCAAGGATCTTTTTTAAAATATCGGGAGTATCAGTCATGAGTTATTAGGTCTTAAGAAAACAATAGGTAAGGTATTTCGTAGCAAAGGTTAATGGATTGCTTTGGTGGGTTTATAATTAACTAAGGCTTGTAGTTTTTGTTTGGCGGCACCTGATGCGATGACCTCCTGAGCTTTGCTAACCCCTGCCGTTAATGAACTAACGAGATTAGCCGCATAAATAGCGGCACCAGCATTAAGCGCTACAATATCAAGTGCAGGACCTGGCTGGTTATCTAGCACTGACTGCACAATAGCCAAGCTTTCGGCCGCATCATGTACAGCCAAAGCACCTAAATCAGCACGTTGTAAGCCAAATTGTTCGGGGTTGATACGATACTGGGTAATATTGCCATTTTTCAATTCGGCAACCGAGGTATCACTTGCGATACTGATTTCATCTAGGCCATCATCGGCATTTACCACCAACACATGATGACTGCCAAGTGCCTTTAAAACATGTGCAAGCGGCTCAAGCCATTGCTTAGCAAATACGCCAATCAGCTGATTTGGAGCAGAAGCAGGATTTACTAATGGTCCTAATAAATTAAATAAGGTGCGCACTCCCATTTCTTTACGTGCCGGCGCAACATGTCGCATAGCGCCGTGGTGCTTTTGTGCAAATAAAAAGCCAACGCCAATACGATTCACACAGCTAAGCACTTGCTCCGGTGATAAGTTTAAATCCACCCCTGCCGCTTCCAATACATCAGCACTGCCCGAACGGCTGGATATAGAGCGATTGCCATGTTTGGCAACCGTTGCACCGGCGGCGGCTACCACAAAAGCACAAGTTGTTGAAATATTAAAGGTATTTGCCCCGTCGCCACCTGTTCCACAAGTATCAATGATGTGCTCGCCTTGTAGTTCAATTTTATTGCCTAACCGGCGCATCACTTCTGCTGCGGCAGTTATTTCCGTTATGGTTTCCCCTTTACAACGCAAAGCAATCAGAAAGCCGGCGATTTGCGCATCGCTTGCCGCACCGCTCATAATCATTTCCATGACAGTGCGCATTTGTGCATGGCTTAAATCCTGCTTATCTAAAGCAAGCTGTATGGCATCTTGTATATTCATTGCATTACTCATTAGCGCAGGCCGGCCGGTTTAGAAAATGTCGCAACATATCATGGCCATGTTCGGTCAAAATAGACTCCGGGTGAAACTGCACCCCTTCAATATCTAACTCTTTATGCCGCACACCCATAATTTCTTCCATATCGCCTTGTGCATTTTGCGTCCAAGCGGTAATTTCCAGGCAATCCGGCAGTGTGTTTTGGTCAATCACCAAAGAATGATAACGTGTTGCCGTAAAAGGATTATTTAAATCTTTAAATACGCCAATATTATGATGATAAACAGGCGATACTTTACCGTGCATAATACTTTTAGCATGCACAATATGGCCACCAAAAGCATGGCCAATACTTTGATGCCCCAAGCAAACCCCTAAAATGGGTAATTTGCCGGCAAATGTTAAAATGGTTTGCACAGAAATGCCGGCTTCTTTAGGCGTACAAGGCCCCGGCGAAATCACAATTTTATCAGGGTTTAGCTGTTCAATATCGGCTACACTCACTTCATCATTACGCACAACCGTTACATCTGCGCCGAGTTCGCCAAAATATTGCACCAAGTTATATGTGAATGAGTCGTAATTATCCACCATAACTACTTTACACTGGCTCATGCATCCTCTCCATTTAAACCGGCTTCTGCCATCGTCACTGCACGAAAAATTGCGCGGCCTTTATTCATGGTTTCATCCCATTCATTACGCGGCACAGAATCATGCACAATCCCTGCCCCCGCTTGTATATGTAAGGTATTATCTTTAATCACCGCCGTACGAATGGCAATGGCGGTATCTAAATTGCCCGACCATGAAATATACCCTACAGCCCCTGAATAAACGCCACGTTTTACAGGTTCAAATTCATCAATAATTTCCATGGCTCGAATTTTAGGGGCGCCACTGACCGTCCCGGCAGGAAAAGTTGCCGCTAAAACATCAAATGCATTTTTATCTGCCTGCAACTCCCCCGTTACATTCGATACAATATGCATCACATGCGAATAACGCTCAATAATCATTTTATCAGTTAATTCCACCGTACCGATTTTAGCCACACGCCCAGCATCATTGCGGCCTAAATCAATCAACATTAAATGCTCGGCCAACTCTTTCGGGTCTGCCAATAAATCCTGCTCTAATTGCAAGTCTTCTGCAGGTGTTTTACCACGCGGACGCGTTCCCGCAATGGGTCTTACCGTTACCGTATCATCTTCTAAGCGCACCAAAATTTCAGGTGATGAACCCACGATATGAAAATCGTCCAAATTAAGATAATACATATATGGCGAAGGGTTTAAACAACGTAAGGCACGATATAAATCTAAAGGAGCCGCCGAAAAAGGAATGGATAAACGCTGCGATAGCACCACCTGCATAATATCGCCGGCAACAATGTATTCTTTTGCTTTGAGTACTGCCTCTTCATAACCGGCCTGCGTAAAACCGGAGACAAAATCTGCTTCATCAACACGCTTTGACGTATGCTTAGGCGTTGTTTTGGCTTGTACATCGCGTAATTTTATCACCAGCGCATCTAAGCGCATTTGTGCTTGTGCATACGCATCATCTTGCTCAGGATTGGCATGCGTGAGTAAAATCATTTTGCCCGATAAATTATCGAATACCAAAATATCTTCAGAAACCATTAATAAAATATCAGGGCAAGCTAAAGGGTCATCTTTACCCGTTGACTTTAAGCGAGGTTCAATATAAGCAATTGTTTCATAACCAAAGTACCCCACCAAACCACCGTTAAAACGCGGCAACGAGGCTATATCAGGGACTTTAAAACGCGCTTTAAACTCTTCAATCCATACTAACGGCTGCGCATGGGTAAATGTCTCAACTACTTCACCCGCTTTCTCGATACGAATTTCATTCGCAAATATTTTAATAACCAACTGACAAGGTAAGCCGATGATGGAGTAACGTCCCCACTGCTCACCGCCATGCACGGATTCAAATAAATAAGAGTAAGAACCATCTGCAAGTTTTAAATAGGCACTTAATGGCGTATCTAAATCTGCCAGCACTTCACGTGCAATGGGAATCCGATTATAGCCTTGCTCGGCATATTGCTTAAATTGTTCTGGTGTCATGAGAGGTTTTCTTATTGTGGTGACACGGTAGCTTTACCATAAAGCCGTCCCTAGAAATACGCTGTCTATTTTAAACGAATGCAAGAGGATTTAATAATCATATTGAATTATATCAATAACCTTATAGGCATGAAAAATGCTTTGACTGCCAATTTATCTAGCTATCGCCCCACCTTTCTAAAAAACGATTCTTATTTTGAGACGTACTTCAAAATTTAATAGTCACCCTTTTGCTATCGTGGAAAAGGTCGTTGACATAATAGAAAAAACAGCATTATTTTCTATCTCTAAATTTTATATTTAACAGTACGGTAGAGTGCCATGAAAAAAAAACAATTACTATACTTACTAGCATGTAACCTACTCATCGCAGGAACAACACAAGCGGAAAGCCTCGATAAACAAAGCACACCTGTCGCTACAATACAAAATATCTCTGTGACCAATGAACTCAATACCGATATAAGCTCTCCAACCTCAAGCTTAATCATCCTCATTATTGCAGGACTTGCCGGTGGCTTTTTTGCTAAAAAACACCATGATCTTGCCAAAAAACACCAAGATTTCGTTAATAGACATTAAGCAACAGACAAAAGAAGCATGCCTGCTTAAATTATTTTTTAGTGATGATGCTCTGCGCTTTGCTGAGTAACTAAATCAGGAAAACGCTGGCTTGCAAACTCAGTATGACATTCAACACAAGCTGTCATTAGTTTATAAACATAAAAATTAACAATGTCAGGATGCCCCATCTCGGCCGCATGCGCCAACATACCGGCATCATGATGAAAGGCTTTATCTCGCCGAATAAAGTCAGCCGGCAAAGCATTGTGTAAAGCATGACGTTGCCGTGTTGTTAATTTTTGCTTTAAGATATAACTCCCTTGCATCTGTGCACCGATACTCGCCACCTTATCCCAGTCCCCCGTCGCAATCGCCGGCACCAAAGATACCATCGCCGCTTGTATTGCTTGCATTTCTTCGCGTAGTAATTGCTGCAAATCCGCCTCAAGCTGCAAGCCTTTGCCTTGTTGTTGATGAATGGCATGGCTCTGCTCAGCAGCCTCTTGATGCACCCGATGTACATCAGCACAACCGACCAGGAAACCGGCTAACATAAAAAGGATAAGTTTTGATATTTTTTTCATTTGTTCAGTTTAATCTTTTAAAAAATAATAGCGGCCTGTAAGCTTTTAAATAATTAACTTACAGGCCATTGGGACTCACACC
>JALSIU010000220.1 GCA_026989715.1 Methylomonas sp. | reverse complement strand
ACTGCTCATGTGCCACAGCTAATAAAATTGCATCAAATTTGCCGGTACCCAGTGTTGCAATAGGGGCAATACCATATTCTTGCATTGCCTCCTCAGCATCAACCCATGGATCATAGACATGAATATTGACACCATAAGTCTTTAGTTCAGCAATAATATCGACAACACGCGTATTACGTAAATCAGGACAGTTCTCTTTAAAGGTTAAGCCCATAATCAAAATATCTGAATCTTTGACAGGCAAGCTATTTTTTAGCATCAACTTAATGAGCCGTGATACCACATATTCGCCCATGCCATCATTAATACGCCGCCCCGATAAAATAATTTCAGGATTGTAACCAATCGATTGTGCTTTATAGGTTAAATAATAAGGATCAACCCCAATACAATGCCCACCTACCAATCCAGGGCGGAATGGCAAAAAGTTCCACTTAGTCCCCGCCGCCAGCAAAACTTCTTCAGTATCAATATCTAAGCGATTAAAAATTAAGGCAAGTTCATTAATGAGAGCAATATTGACATCACGTTGCGTATTCTCAATCACTTTTGCAGCTTCTGCTACTTTAATGCTGCTTGCTTTATGAGTCCCCGCCGTAATGACACTTTTATAAAGTTGATCTACTTTTTCTGCAATCTCAGGTGTAGAACCCGCGGTTACCTTTAAAATAGTTGTCACCCGATGCTCTTTATCCCCAGGGTTAATGCGCTCAGGACTATAACCGACAAAAAATCCTTCATTAAATTTTAAACCGGAAACTTGCTCTAAAATAGGCACACAAACTTCTTCCGTGGCGCCGGGGTACACAGTTGATTCATAAATAACAATATCATCCTGCTTAATTACCTTGCCTAGTAAAGCACTCGCTTTTTCTAACGGCGACAAATCTGGCTGCTTGTATTCATCAATAGGGGTCGGTACTGTGACAATATAGATATTACAAGCTGCAATATCATCAATATCAGCGGTATAGCTTAAATGTGTTGCTTCCTGCAACTCTGCATCACTGACTTCTAAGGTATGATCATGCCCTGTTTTAAGCTCATCAACACGTGACTGACTAATATCAAAACCAACCACTGCATATTTTTTACCAAACTCAACCGCTAAAGGTAAACCCACATAGCCTAAGCCAATCATGGCAATTTTCGTATTCTCTAACATTTTAATCCTTCTCCCAAATGCCACGCGCATCAATAATAACTTTTTCTTGTAACAATGACTGCTTCACCTGCTTAAAAACAGTATGATCAGTCAAAGTAACGATAATATTTGCCTCAGCTAGGCTTGCACTTAAGCTGACCAAACTCACATTGTCATTTTTTAAAATTTCCGGCAACTCTTTAATATGTGGCTCGACTATCAATACTTCAGCCATAGCTTCTTGAATAATTTTTGTTGCAATACCCACCGCCGGGCTCTCTCTTAAATCATCAATATCGGCTTTAAATGCCAATCCTAATAACGCTATTTTAGGCTGTTTAAAGGCACTCGCTACTTTACGCACTTTGTCTAGTACAAACTCAGGTTTACCGTCATTCACTTCTCTAGCAGTTCTGATTAAACGCGCTTCATCAGGAGCAGAATCTACGATAAACCACGGATCTACCGCAATGCAATGCCCACCGACTCCCGGCCCTGGATTTAAAATATTAACCCGGGGGTGTCGATTGGCTAATTTAATCAGCTCCCAAACATTAATATTTAATTTATCGCAAATAATAGATAGTTCATTCGCAAAAGCAATATTCACGTCTCTAAATGAATTTTCGGTCAACTTCGCCATTTCAGCCGTGCGTGCATCAGTCATAATGCAATTCGCTTTGACAAAAATCTCATATAAAGCTTTCGCTTTTTCGGCACAATATGGCGTTAAGCCCCCGATAACACGATCATTAGAAACAAGCTCTTGAATAACATAGCCTGGCAATACTCGCTCAGGACAATGTGCAACTTGAATATCGGCTTGTTCGCTATTTTGATGCGGAAAACGTAAATCAGCTCTTATTTCACTCATCCACTGCGACATTTTTTCAGTTGTACCCACTGGCGAAGTCGATTCTAAAATAACCAAATTACCTTTTTGTAAAACAGGCGCAATTTTTTTAACGGCCGCTTCGATATAAGAGACATCCGGCTTATACCCGTCTGAAAAGGGTGTGGGTACCGCTATCATAAACACATCAGCCGCTTCAGGTTCTATAGTAGCCTTTAATTTACCCGTGGTCACCGCACTTTGTACCAGCATATCCAAATCAGGCTCAACAATATGAATTTTACCTTGATTAATGGTATCAACAGCATGTTGAGACACATCAACACCAATTACTTCCACCCCACGAGATGCAATAACCGCTGCGGTCGGCAAGCCTATATAACCTA
>JALSIU010000219.1 GCA_026989715.1 Methylomonas sp. | reverse complement strand
TCTTACCTTATAGGTGCTTTAAATTTAATTTTATTGATTAGCCACCACAAAGGCATCTGTATAAATATCTCCCATGGCAACCCCTTTCAAAAAGGCATCAGTTTTCATGGAAGTAACCATATCAGGATGGCCACATAAAAAGACCCGCCAGCCTTTCCAGTCGGTCATATGTGCTAAAGCCACCTCATTGGCACGCCCTGCCGTAAATTCACCCGGAATATTTGTCGTACTCGAGACACAAGGGTAATAGGAAAAATTATCATATTTTTCTGCAAACGCTTGCAACTCTTTGACACGATACAAATCCTCAGCCTTACTTGCGCCATGAAATAATTTAACAGGCCCTGTATGGCCTTGCTCTAAAGCATCTTCCAAGATACCGGCGAGTGGCGCTAAACCGGTTCCGGTTCCTACTAATAGCAAACCTTGGTCAGCACGTTCCGGCACATAAAAACAATGGCCTTGTGGCTCAGATACCGCAATATTATCACCGACCTGCACCTCATCATGTAACCAAGTGCTAAATTGCCCATCCTTTAAACGCCGAATATGAAATTCTAAAATACCCTCTTGTTGGGGAGTATTGGCAATGGAATAACTGCGAGTCAATCCATCCTCACGTTGTAAATTGACAAATTGACCTGCAAAATATTCTTGTATATCTTGGCATTTTATTTTTAATAATAAAGTATTGTGGTTTAACATTTCATTTGCAATCACAATGCCTTGCGAAAACATTTCTTCTTGGTCAAGTAGCTTAATCTGCATATCTTCTTTAGGATGACATAAGCAGGCTAGAAAGTAGTTTTGCCGTTTTTGCGTGTCTTTCAAACCTTTTTGTGCTTCTGCCGGCGGTGGCTGTTTGAGGGTACGCGTTAAACAACTGTGGCAAGTGCCCTGCTTACAACCAAAAGGTATCTGTACACCTTCTCTTAACAAGGTATCGAGTACGGTTTCGTCAGCTTGGCAATGATAGGTTTTTTCTGCTACGGTTAACTTGGTCATTAAACTTATCTCGTTCTATGTCGTGTGGGTCTTTTATTGGATTGATTAAACTGAGTTTGTTTGCGTTGATTAGGTGCCGCCCTTTTATCGGCTGTTTGTCTACTCGACACTTGCTTGCTTTTTTTTGCGGAAGGCTTAGAGTTTTGTTTTTGTCTAGGCCGAGTCGATTGTACAAACCTTTCTGTTGGCAAATCAACAAACGTCAATAAATCATCAAGTTCTTTGGCATCTAGCTCATAGCTTTGGCCGGCACTCAAACCATCGGGTAAAAAAATGGGGCCATAGCGTACACGCATTAAGCGGCTTACCTGAAAATCTAAGGCTTCCCATAAACGGCGCACTAAACGATTACGCCCTTCCTTCACCGTAACGTGATACCATCTATTTGCTCCTTCGCCGCCATTAAACTGAATATCATCAAAATGCGCCAGGCCATCTTCTAGTTGTACGCCTTTTTTTAATTGGGCAATATTGTCTGCACTGACTTCGCCTAAAATACGCACGGCATATTCACGATCAATTTCTGAAGAAGGGTGCATTAAACGATTCGCTAATTCACCATTATTAGTCACTAATAATAGACCTTGCGTATTAATATCTAAACGCCCGACGGCAATCCAGCGACTACCGTGTATTTTCGGTAATTTTTTGAAAACTGTTTTGCGATTTTCAGGGTCATTACGGGTCACCACTTCACCTGTGGGTTTATGATAAATGAGTACCCGAGTCGGTTGAATCGTAAATTTTTCCCATTTCAAAATACGATTATTTAGGAATAAAACATCCCCCGGTTTAAGACGCGCACCCAGTTTTGCTACTTCGCCATTTAGTTGCAGGCGTTCTTCTTGCAACCAACGCTCGACTTCACGCCGGGAGCCAATTCCTCCGCGTGCCAGTACTTTTTGAATGCGCTCGCCTTCAAGCGCAGGCGTATCCGGTGCAGTTTCAGGCTGAGACTTTTGGCTTTTTTCGGCCGCTTTTTCCTTATCAGTAAGATAAGGCTTTACATTGATAACAGGTGCTTGTGTCTTCACGTTTTTTACTTTATTAATTTGTTTTTTTATCGTTACACACGTCGGAACGTATGCCATTAAAAATCTGCTAGCTTATGAGGGAAAAGCTCAAGCATTGCAATTTATAGTCTTAAAATTGGGAGAGCGTGCGTGCCTCACCCACAACCGATAACTTTATTTTCCCGCCACATCACCCCACAGAATTTTATGCAATTGCAATTGAAAACGGACGTTCAATTGATCACGTAAAATCCATTCGGCTAACTCAGTAGGGTCTTGCTGTCCCATCGTCGGGGAAAATAAAATCTCACATTGCTTGTCTAAAGACATTTGCGTGATTTTATCTTTAGCCCATGCATAATCACCT
>JALSIU010000218.1 GCA_026989715.1 Methylomonas sp. | reverse complement strand
AAATAGGATTTTAACTCATTGGCTGCATTTTTAAGCGTTACTCCCCTTTGTTCAAGTAATGTACGGTCTAATTTTAATGTTGTCATTGGCCTTTGTTGGGCAGGGTTAAATTGAAAATAAATCGTTCGGCACTTAAAGCATTGAGCCGCATCCAATACTGAAGGTGTGGCTCAATGCAAGCAGATAGTATTGCTGTTTTAGCTGAAAATTTAAATGTTAAAAGGGCACATCATCATAGCCATCATCTTGCTGTGGTGCATAGTTTTGCTGCTGAGCGGGAGCAGGAGCTTGATAAGCTTGTTGTGGTGGAGCACTTTGTTCGTTACGTTTACCAATGAGGTCGATAATATTGGCATTAAGTTCTAAGCTACTTTTCGTTGTGCCATCATTTGCTTGATATTCACGTTGAGTGAGTTCGCCTGAGACAAAAACTTGCTGGCCTTTTTTGAGGTAGTTGGGGAATGTGCCTTCTGCCCGTTTGCCCCATAATGCGACTCGTATCCACAGGGTTTGTTGTCTATCTCCAAAGCCTATATTGTTAGCGACGGTTACATTTAGTACGGTTTGGCCACTCGGCGCGCTTCTTACTTCGGCATCTCTGCCGATGGTGCCTGTAAAACTAAAAACATTGCTCATGTATTATTTTCCTATTTCTATACTGTGGATTTTGATGCAACAAATTATACACAGGAATAATAGCTATTTTGTGTGATTTTTTGATAAATGCCATAGACTTGATAGTAATATATTCGCTATTTGTTAATATACCTTTATACTGCTAAGACATGCTGTGCATGGGCTTGCATATTTAATTATTTATCAACTCTAACGCTCTTTAGACCGCGAGAAACATTTTTTTGGTGCTTAAAAGGTTTGTAAAAGACATATGGATCTGACTCAACTCAAGAAGGCCTTAGGGTTTATTGCTGACGTAAAGCTAGGGGCTCCCATTGCCATCATTATGATGCTGGCAATGATTATCATCCCGTTACCTGCTTTTATATTGGATTTATTTTTCACTTTTAATATCGCTTTTTCGCTGATTATTTTATTAGTGGTTATTTATACCACTAAGCCTTTAGAATTTGCTGCTTTTCCTAGTGTTATTCTTGTCGCTACCTTGTTTCGCTTAGCTTTAAATGTCGCTTCAACCCGTATTGTGTTATTGGAAGGCCATAATGGCGGAGATGCGGCAGGAAAAGTCATTGAAGCCTTTGGAGAATTTGTGATTGGGGGGAATTTTGCAGTCGGTTTAGTCGTTTTTGGTATTTTAATGGTCATTAACTTTGTAGTGGTGACTAAAGGTGCGGGCAGGATTGCTGAAGTTGGGGCGAGATTTACTTTAGATGCCATGCCGGGCAAACAAATGGCGATTGATGCCGATTTGAATGCCGGCATTATTAGCCAAGATGAGGCGCGAGATAGGCGTGCAGAAGTGGCGGCTGAATCAGATTTTTATGGTTCTATGGATGGGGCGAGTAAGTTTGTGCGTGGAGATGCCATTGCCGGCATTATTATTCTGGCGGTTAATATTATCGGAGGGTTGGTGATTGGGGTGGGGCAGCATGGGATGAGTTTTGCTGATGCGGGTGAAGTTTATGTGTTATTGACCATCGGTGATGGTTTGGTGGCGCAAATTCCTTCACTCTTATTATCTACGGCAGCCGCGATGGTTGTTAGCCGAGTGAGAGGCAGTGATGAGACAGTGGGTAAGCAAATTTCAACACAGCTCTTTGCTAATCCTAAGGCTTTATATATTACGGCGGGTGTCATGTTGACATTAGGGGTTATTCCCGGCATGCCGAATTTGGTGTTTATTATGATTGCCTCATTGTTAGCCGGCAGTGCGTATTGGATTACCCGGCAGGCACAACAAGCTGAGATTATGCGTGAGCAACGCGAATTGGCTCCTGCGCCGCGTGCTGCGCCGGAAATGAAAGAATTAGGTTGGGATGATGTAATGCCCGTTGATATTATAGGGCTAGAGGTAGGCTATCGTTTAATTCCGCTGGTAGATAAAAATCAAGGTGGGCAATTGATGGCGCGTATCAAAGGTGTGCGCCGAAAATTATCACAAGAATTAGGGTTTTTGATTCCTTCAGTGCATATTCGTGATAATCTTGATTTAAACCCGTCAACGTACAGTATTTCTTTAATGGGGGTCACGGTTGGCGAAGCGGATATTATGCCGGATAAAGAAATGGCGATTAATCCCGGGCAAGTCTTTGGTAGCTTGGAAGGTGTTGCCTGTCAAGACCCTGCTTTTGGTTTAGAGGCTGTTTGGATTGATGCAAATCAAAAAGATTATGCACAGACTTTAGGATATACGGTTGTGGATGCAAGTACCGTTGTGGCAACACATTTGAGCCATATTTTGCAATCACATGCTTATGAAATGTTTGGT
>JALSIU010000217.1 GCA_026989715.1 Methylomonas sp. | reverse complement strand
CCTGCTTTTGGCTTGGAGGCCGTTTGGATTGATGCAAATCAAAAAGATTATGCACAGACTTTAGGATATACGGTTGTGGATGCAAGTACCGTTGTGGCAACACATTTGAGCCATATTTTGCAATCACATGCTTATGAAATGTTTGGTTATGAAGAAGCGCAACAATTGCTCGATAATTTGAGTAAATCAGCCCCTAAATTAGTCGAGGATTTAGTGCCTAAAACCTTGCCGTTGGGTGTAGTGGTTAAAGTGTTGCAAAACTTGTTGCAAGAAGGTGTGGCCATTCGGGATATTCGTGGTATTGCCGAAACTTTGGCAGAGTATGGTAGCAAAAGCCAAGATCCTGACATTTTGACTTCGGCAGTGCGTGTGAGTCTAGGTCGTTCAATTATTCAAGAAATCAGTGGGATACAGCCAGAAATTCCTGTTATTACTTTAGAGCAAGAGTTGGAACAGTTATTGCATAAAACATTACAAACCGCCGGAGAATCAGGTGCAGGTTTAGAACCTGGCCTTGCTGAGCAAATGCATGCTTCTTTAGAAGAAAGTGCGCAAAAAATGGAGATGGAAGGGCAGGCTGCCATTTTATTGGTCTCTTCTTTTGTCAGGCCTTGGCTTGCTCGATTTGTCCGGCATTCAATTTCTGGGTTACATGTACTGGCATATAATGAAATACCTGAAGATCGTCAGATTAAAGTGGTTTCTACTGTCGGGCAACGTGCATAACGCTAACGAGGACGCACGATGAAAATAAAACGATTTTTTGCAACAGATATTCGCCAAGTGATGCGTATGGTAAAGGAGGAACTAGGAGCCGATGCCGTGATTATGTCTAATCGCTCTGTGGATGGCGGTGTCGAAATTGTAGCCGCTCGCGATTTTGATGAGCAATTGGTACATGAAAACCTAAAAAAACAGAAACAACATCAGGAGATTAAGAAAAAATCCGAATTAACAGACTTTGCGACCGAAAAAGACAATATACATATTGTCAGCAGCGCACGTAAAAGTGCAGACGAACCGAAGTCTCTATTACGCCCTGCTGTACGCCGTAAATTAGATGAGTATGTTGGCTATGCAGAAAAAGCGGCGTTAAATAGTAAAAAAATAACGGAAAACGTCAAACCTTTTGCGCGTACTCAAGCAACTAAAAATCCTAAGTCGAGTCACCGCACCGCACCGGTAGAAAAGCCAAAGTCGCAGGTAAGTGGTTTGCAACAGTCTATGCAGCAAGCTAAAGAGTCCCCTAAAGAGGGTGGGCACGATTTGTTGCAAGAAATGTATAAAGAACTGCGCTCTTTAAGGGCGACTATTGATAATAAAATATCAGCGGATGCTTGGGGTTTTCAACAAAATAGCAGTCCTCTTCGCTTAGACCTTTTACGTCGTTTATCAGGTATGGGCTTGTCTAAAAAACTCAGCATTAAAATCGCTAATCGCTTAGATAGTCAAACGGATATTGATATTGGTTGGGAAAAAGCTTTGGAGATGATGCAGAAAGTATTGCCGATTGCAGGTGATGATTTGTTGCAAGAAGGGGGCGTGATTGCTTTAGTCGGGCCTACCGGGGTCGGTAAAACCACCACGATTGCTAAATTGGCTGCACAGTTTATTTTACAGCACGGTTCCAGTCGCCAAGTCGCATTGATAACCATGGATAATTATCGTATTGGAGCACATGAGCAATTAAGTACTTATGGCCGTATTTTGGATGTGCCGGTGCGGGGGGCGGCGGATGGCGAGGAGTTACGTGGCTTGATTAATAGTTTTAGTGATAAGCGATTGATTTTAATTGATACCGCAGGGGTCAGTCAGAAAGATCAGCGTATGTTGGAGCAAATAGAAAGCTTGCAAGCGTCAGATATGCAAGTTAAACCTTATTTAGTTATGTCGGCGACAACACAGCTAAAAGCAATGGATGAAATTATTCGCGGCTTTGCAGGATTTGAACCGGAAGCCTGTATTTTGACTAAAATGGATGAAACGGCAGAGACAGGACACGCGGTTTCTGCTTTAATTGAACACCAGTTACCCTTGGCCTTTATCACCGATGGGCAACAAGTACCTGAAGATATTCATAAAGCAACTTCAGCGGTACTCATCAATCAATGTCTCGCAGAATCAGAAGAGGATGCGGATTATAATGGTGTACCTGAGTTTGAAGAGTGGGTGGCGGCAGGTTATGCATAGGAAATTGGATCAGGCAGCAGGAATCAGAAAAATGAAACAAGTAAAACCTGTACGAGTTATTGCGATTACAAGCGGTAAAGGGGGGGTGGGCAAGACGAATTTAGCTGTTAATTTAGGCGTATCATTGGCAAAGTCAGGGCGTAAAGTGGCTTTGTTAGATGCGGATATGGGGCTGGCTAATGTTGATATTTTATTAGGGATGCACCCTAAGTTTAATATTTCGCATGTCTTAAAGGGTCAAAAAACATTAGCAGAAATTACGGAAGTAGGGCCTGAGGGTTTATTGGTTATTCCTGCATCATCAGGCTTACAGCATATGTCTGAATTAAATAATATTGAGCAGGCTGCGATAGTGCATGCTTTTAGTGATTTAAATCAAGGTTTGGATGTTTTGATTGTAGATACCGCCGCCGGTATTTCGGGCAGTGTGGTCAATTTTGCACGCGCTTGCCAAGAAGTCATGGTGGTTGTCTGTGATGAACCGACCTCATTAACAGATGCTTATGCTTTTATTAAATTACTGAACCGTGATTATGGTTTGTTCCAGTTTCATATTTTGGCAAATATGGTGCAATCACCGCAACAAGGCCAAAGCTTGTTTAATAAGTTGAATAAAGTGACAGATCGTTACTTAGATGTTGCTTTAAGTTATGCAGGTGCAATTCCTTTTGATGAGTATCTACGCAAGTCTGTACAAAAGCAAACAGCGGTTGTTGAAGCATTCCCGCACAGTAAATCAGCGCAGGCATTTAAAGCGGTTGCGCAGCGGGTGAATACTTGGCCGGTGAGAGCTCAGTCTGGCGGTCAATTAGAATTTTTTGTTGAACGCATGATTCAATATGAAACTCAGGAGAATGCTGCATGAATGGTGTTGCAATGTACTCTTCGGTGCAGGCAGTGGGTGCAGTTGATGCACAAATTATGCAGTATGCTCCGTTAGTTAAGCGCATTGCTTATCATTTATTAAATAAATTGCCTGATTCGGTCGTGGTCGATGATTTAATTCAGGCAGGCATGTTAGGATTGCTGGAATCATTGAAAAACTATGATGCGACTCAAGGCGCGAGTTTTGAAACTTATGCGGGGATTCGTATCCGTGGGTCTATGCTGGATGAAGTACGTAGGTCTGACTGGACGCCGCGTTCGGTACATAAAAAATCACGTAGTGTGGCCGCCGCCATTAAAGCCATTGAAGATAAGACGGGACAAGCCGCCGGGGCGGCAGAAATCGCTAAATACTTAGATATTTCACTTGATGAATATCATCAAATCTTGCAGGATTCGGTGAGTAGCCACTTCTTTAGCGTTGAAGAATTGGCACAATCTGGTGATCATTTTTTAGAAGAGAGCGTAGATGCAAGTAGCAGCCCTGTTGCTATTTTAAGTGAAGATGGATTTCGGCAAGCCTTAATTACGGCAATTGCACACTTGCCGGAAAGAGAACGCTTGGTTGTCTCTTTGTATTATGATGAAGAGTTAAATTTACGTGAGATTGGCGAAGTGCTGGGTGTGAGCGAGTCTAGAGTGAGTCAAATTAGCAGTCAAGCCATGCTAAGACTCAGAAGCAGGCTTGCAGATTGGCTGGAAGAAAATGATAATAGCTAGTTTATACTTCAATAACATGGGGTTTTGAAGTGATTAAAGTTTGAGTAAATTAAGTCGATATATAAAAATGAAGCGTTGGTTGGAGAAGGGCCTTGGATAAAAATATGAAGATTCTTGTTGTTGATGATTTCTCGACAATGAGGCGTATTGTGAAAAATTTATTAAGAGATCTTGGGTTTACCAATACCTTTGAAGCAGATGATGGCAAAACCGCACTGCCTATGTTACAGAGCGGTGGGTTTGATTTTTTGGTAACTGATTGGAATATGCCCGGCATGACAGGGATTGATTTATTAAAAGCGGTACGTTCTGATCCTAAATTGGTGAATTTGCCTGTCTTAATGGTGACAGCTGAAGCAAAACGAGAGCAAATTATTTTGGCGGCACAAACCGGTGTGAATGGTTATGTGATTAAACCGTTTACAGCTGCAACATTAAAAGAAAAAATTGAGAAAATTTTTGAACGTATTGAAGGCTAGCAATGAGGACGTTTGTGAATGACTAAGCAAGTAGAAGATAACCGGTTGTTGCTGGCAAAAAATTTGGTGCAAGCATTAGAAGCCGAAGATGAACACCAAGCGGATGCTATTTTGGATCAAATTTCAGGTTTACGGGAGAGTATGCTGTTTCAAGAAGTTGGGCGGTTAACACGACAATTGCATGATACGATGAGCAGTTTTGAAATGGATTCTAAGGTTGCTGAGTTGACCGAAATAGATATTCCTGATGCAAAAGAGCGTTTGCAATATGTGATTACGACGACAGAACAGGCCGCAAATCAAACCTTAACGGTGGTTGAGGATTTATTACCAATTTCGAAAGAGCTGACGGAGCAGGCGAACACTTTATCTAATAAGTGGGATCGTTTTTTGGCGAAAGATATGCCTTTCCAAGAGTTTAAGGATATGAGCCAGGAAATTACAGATCATTTTATACAAGAAAAAAATGGTTTGGCAAATGTACAAACGGGTTTGAATGAGGTGCTATTGGCGCAGGGGTTTCAAGATATAACAGGGCAAATTATTCGGCGAGTAATCGATTTAGTACAAGACTTGGAGACAAGTATGGTCGAGCTGGTACGTATTTCAGGTGGCAAGTCGCAATCAGATACTGTTCATCATCATGAGCCTGAATTACCGGGGCCGGTTGTCCCGGGTGTTGATGACAAATCAGGAGATGTTGCTAAAAGCCAAGATGATGTTGATGATCTTTTATCTAGTCTAGGTTTCTGAGGAAATTGCTATGTCTATTGATCTTGATGATGAAATTTTACAAGACTTTTTGGTTGAGGCAGGCGAAATTCTTGAATTGCTTGGTGAGCAACTGGTTGAGCTAGAAAACTCCCCCGAAGATAATGAGTTATTGAATGCTATTTTTCGTGGCTTTCATACCATTAAAGGTGGTGCGGGTTTTTTGGCAATTGATGCTATGGTGGCCGTGTGCCATGAAGCTGAAGATGTCTTTAATGTTTTACGTCAGGGTGATAGGAAGGTTGATACCGAATTAATGGATGTCATTTTACAGGTTGTTGACCATGTTAATGATATGTTTGCAACGGTGCGTTCGGGTGAGTTGCCGGAACCTGTTGAGCCTGCTTTAATTTCTGCATTGAAAGCACTGACTGCTGCGGAGCCGGTTGTGATAGATGCTGAGCCTGAAAGTAGCACATCTAATACACCGGCTTTACCAGATGATGAAGTGTCAGTAGAAATGGCTAGTGCTGCGGATGCCGTAGAGCAGGAATTTGAAGCCATGTTAGGATTGGCGGAAGGGGAAGCGAGTGTCTCCGGAGAGGCCGGTGATGAAATCACAGAGTCTGAATTTGATGATTTATTGGATTCTTTGCAAGGTAAAGGCGCAACCCCTACGCCTGTTTCGGATGTGCCCGAGGCATCTGCACCAGCCTCTGATGAGATTACTGAAGAAGAATTTGATAATTTATTGGATGAATTGCATGGAAAGGGCTCCTTTGATGCCACGAATACAAGCGTAGCGAATGCCGAATTACCAATCAGTTCTGATGAAATTACTGAAGAAGAGTTTGATAATTTATTGGATGAATTGCATGGTAAAGGCTCTTTTGATGCAAAAAAAGTGGTTGCTCAGCCGGAGGCAACAGAAAAAACCATACCCGAACCGGTTGCGGCTGATTCGGATGAGATTACCGAAGAAGAATTTGAAAATGTACTGGATAATTTGCATGGCAAAGGGAAGTTTTCGCCCCCAAAAATAGAGCCTGATAAAGCCGAGCCAGTTGTGCCACCTGATGCTAAACCGGAAAAGAAGGCCGTTAAGCCAACTCCTAGTACTCCCCCGCCCGAGCCCGTTGTGGCTAAGGAAGCAAAAGCCAATCATGCTAAAACACCTGTGCAAGGTGAGTCAACCGTTAGAGTAGATACGCTAACTTTAGACAATATTATGAATATGGTGGGTGAGCTTGTTTTAGTGAGAAACCGTTTTCAAACTTTGGCTGTCGAAAAAGGCGATGAAGATATTGTTAAAGCGGTCGGTAACTTGGATGTGGTCACGGCAGATTTACAACTCGCTGTTATGAAGACCCGCATGCAGCCAATTAAGAAAGTATTTGGGCGTTTCCCTCGCGTGGTTAGGGATTTGGCGCGTAGTTTAAAAAAGGAAATCAAACTAGAATTAGTGGGTGAAGAAACAGATCTTGATAAGAACTTGGTAGAGGCATTAGCCGATCCATTGGTGCATTTGATTAGAAATGCGGTCGATCATGGGATTGAGTTGCCTGAAGATAGAGTGACGGTCGGTAAGCCTAGAGAAGGCTTGGTTATATTGACCGCATCACAAGAAGGAGATCATATCGAATTAACCATTAAAGATGATGGTAAAGGCATGGATGCTGATAAATTACGTCGTATTGCGGTGAGTAAAGGATTGATGGACGAAGAGTCCGCCGCTAGGTTGGATGATAAAGAATGTTTTAACTTGATTTTTGCACCGGGGTTTTCCACTAAAACCGAAATTTCAGATGTTTCCGGGCGAGGTGTGGGCATGGATGTTGTCAAAACCCGCATTTCACAAATGAATGGTACGGTTGAGATTGACTCGGTACTAGACCAAGGCAGTAAGATTATTATTAAAGTGCCCTTAACCTTGGCAATTATGCCGACCTTGATGGTCAAATTAGGGGGGCAATCATTTGCATTGCCTTTGGCGAGTGTTTTAGAAATATTAGACTTGGATTTGAGCTCTACTAAAGTCGTTGATGGTCAATTGGTTATTATGGTGCGCAATAGAGCGTTACCGCTATTTTATTTAAGTGACTGGTTAGTGAATGATATGGACTATGTGGCTAATAAAGATGGGCATGGGCATGTTGTTGTCGTTAATTCGGGGGGCAGACAAATCGGTTTTGTTGTCGATCAATTAATTGGCCAAGAAGAAGTGGTGATTAAAGCTTTAGGCGCAAAATTGCATGGCGTTGCCGGTTTGGCGGGTGCGACCATTACCGGTGATGGTCAAATTGCTTTAATTCTGGACGTGCCGGGGTTAATGAGCCAGTATGTAGGCTAGCATTGTTGCAGATAATATACTTTGTGCAAGATTAACGCACGCATTTCAATAAAATAGGACAACTAAACTAAAACATGACTATTCGTGTTCTGATTGTAGATGACTCCCTTTTTATTTGTAAGCGTATAGCGGAAATTCTGGCAACAGATAAAATATTTAAAATTGTCGGTATGGCCAGAAATGGCCAAGAAGCCGTCATTATGGCGGCGACGACTGAACCCGATGTCATTACTATGGATATCGAAATGCCGGTAATGGATGGGATTAGTGCGGTTAAGCAGATTATGGCAGCCACGCCTACACCTATTTTAATGTTCTCTGCTTCGACCCAGGTAGGTGCACAAGCCACTTTAGCGGCTTTAGATGCAGGTGCCATTGATTTTTTACCTAAAAAACTAGATGAAATTCATGGCAATCATGAGGTTGCGCGGCGTATTTTGCGTGAGCGTGTGCGTCACGTTGCTCTACAAGCGAGTCAGTTTAAGCGTCCTTTCCTTCCTAAAGTTAATATCACCGATAGGCCAAAGCCATTAGCAGCACGTAGTCGTTTATTGGTACAGAGGGAATTTGACTTATTAGTGATTGTTGCCTCGACAGGTGGGCCTGTTGCCATTCAAAAAATTTTAAGCGACATACCGGCCAATTGTCCAATACCGATTTTATTGATTCAGCATATGCCGGGTAATTTTACCGGTAGTTTTGCGCAAAGGCTGAATCGTTTAAGTCAGCTGCAAGTGCAAGAAGCCCAGAATAATGATGAATTAAAACCAGGCGTTGCTCTATTGGCTCCCGGTGGCCAGCAAATTGAAGTACAAGCTAGAGGCATAAAAAGAGTGGTGGTTTTAAAACCTAAGCTGGCAGACGATATTTATAGTCCTTGTGCGGATATTAGTTTGGCTTCGGTGGCGCAAGTTTATAAGCGCAAAGCATTGGCGATTGTGTTAACCGGAATGGGGGCTGATGGCCGGCAGGGTGCTATCAAAATGCATCAGGCGGGTGCGGATATTTGGGCACAGGATGAGTCTAGTTGTACTATTTATGGTATGCCTAAGGCTGTTGTTGATGCGGGAATCGTGTCAAAAGTGTGCACACTTGATGCATTGAGCAAAATTTTTCGAGACATAAATTAGTGGATATTTTTAGTTTATTAGGTGTTGTGATTGGCGTTGGTGCTATTATTGGCGGCAATTTTATGGAAGGTGGGCATATTGATTCTTTATTGAATGCCCCGGCTTTTGTTATCGTTTTTGGAGGAACTTTAGGGGCTGTATTATTACAGTACCCTGCCTCTACCATTTTACGATCTGCCCGTATTGTTGTTTGGGTTTTTAGTCCTAAGCAGATTAATTTAGTGCGTGAAATGAAAAAAATTGTTGATTGGAGTTCTTTAGCACGCAAAGAAGGCTTATTGGGTTTAGAGGCGATTGCAGATAATGAGAAAGATGCCTTTGCACAAAAAGGTTTGCAGTTATTAGTTGATGGTAATGAGCCTGAGGTGATTCGTGATTGTTTGGATGTGGAGCTGGATACGCGCGAATATTTGGATTTTCAGGCGGCTAGGGTGTTTGAGTCGATGGGGGGGTATGCGCCGACTATTGGTATTATTGGTGCTGTTATGGGTTTAATTCATGTGATGCAAAATCTTTCTGACCCCAGCATGTTAGGCTCAGGTATTGCGACTGCATTTGTCGCTACAATTTATGGTGTCGGCTTGGCTAATCTGATTTTTTTACCCATTGCCGCTAAATTAAAAGCCAATGCTTATGCATTATCACAAGCGCGTGAAATGATGTCGGTAGGTATTGTTGCTATCGCTGAGGGTGAAAACCCGCGTAATATTGAATTAAAACTGTCAGGTTTTTTACACTCTAAGCAGTCATAAGGCGTCATAAAAATGGCACGAAGAAGAAAAAAGCATATTGAACCACCCGAAAATAGCGATCGCTGGATGGTGTCTTATGCTGATTTTGTAACTTTATTATTTGCTTTTTTTGTGGTGATGTATTCTATTTCTTCGGTTAATGTTGGAAAGTATCGAGTGCTTTCTGAGTCAATGATGGAGGCTTTTGAGCATAAAAAAACAAAGCCCTCTGCGCAATCTACGTTCGATGAACGCCGTAACGCAGCACAGCAAATTCAAGTGGGCGATCCTTCTACGGCGATACAGCCCATACAGTTAGACCCTCTCAATATAGATAATGAGCACCGTGATATAGAAGTATCGGAAGAGCTTAAAGCGGAAAGGCGTAAATTAGAACAAATCGCAGGACAGTTTAAAGCTGTATTGGAGCCTTTTATAAAAAAAGACTTAGTGGAAGTCAAAAAAACGGATTTATGGGTGGAAATTGATATTAAAAGTGAGCTGTTGTTTGAGAGTGGCGAAGCCGCTATACAGTTAAAGGCAAGCCCTGTATTAGCTAAAATTAGCGAAGTTTTACGGCATACAAACAATGTCATTCGCGTGGAAGGGCATACCGATAATATTCCCATTGAAACCATAGAGTTCCCTTCAAATTGGGACTTATCAGCGGCGAGAGCGGCAAGTGTTGTTCGGGAATTGGCTGATGCCGGCATAAATCCTGCTAGATTAGTTGCAGTGGGTTATGGGGAGTATCATCCTTTAGCCGATAATAAAACGCGGGAAGGACGTTTTAAAAATAGACGTGTGGCTTTGGTTCTTATTTCAAGGTCACTTGCCCGTTATGGTGTTAAAGATGATGAACGACTTAAACTATTAAAAGATTGAAAAAAGACCGGATAGGCAGTTTAATCAATGCAGGTTTAGTCATTGTATTGTTTAAACGCTCAGTCGTTCAGTAAAGAGCATTAATTATGAAAATATGGGCAGTTTCAAATCAAAAAGGTGGTGTAGGTAAGACGACAACTGTAGTGACCTTAGGGGGGCTATTATCATCTTGGGGGTATCGGACATTATTAATTGATTTAGATCCTCACGGTTCGTTGAGTAGTTATTTTAGGCAGAACCCTGATGAGACGGAAGCGAGTGTTTATAATTTATTTCATAGCGCAAGCCGTAAGCAAAAAAATTATGACCCTAGGCCTTATATTATGAATACCGAGTTTGCTAACTTGTCTATTATGCCGGCTTCAACGGCTATTGCGACATTAGATAGGCAAGTTGCGGCACTCGATGGCATGGGCTTGGTGATTGCCACAGCATTGGCAGAAATAGCGGATGAATATGACTATGTTATTATTGATAGTCCGCCGATGTTGGGCGTATTAATGATTAATGCTTTGGCCGCTTGTGAGTTTTTACTGGTGCCTGTGATTACCGAATTTTTAGCCTTGCAAGGTTTAGATAGAATGGTGCGCACCATACAAATGGTTTTTAAGTCTCGAAAACAGCCGCCTGATTTTAAAATTATTCCGACCATGTTTGATAAACGTACTAAAGCTGCCATTAAGAGCTTGCATACTTTACGCGACAGTTATCCAAAAAATGTTTGGGGGAAATTTATTCCCATTGATACAAAGTTACGCGAGGCAAGTAGTGCAGGTGTGCCTGCTTCAATTTATGACCCAACCTCACGTGCAGTTGCAGGTTACTCTGACTTATTGGATGAGTTATTGGCAAAAAATAGAGTTGTTAAGTCGGCTGTCTCATGACAAATACAGGCAAGCCCATGGTCAAGCAAATTATAGCGCAAGAATTGGCTTTAGACTCGTATCTCACGACCATGCTGGCGGAAATTCCACCGACCGAGGTGATTGAACAACAAGAGCGGCAACTTAAAATTAGCCCTAAGTTAAAACCAGCCGTTGTTGTTCAGGAAAAAACGCGTACAAAAAATCAGGCGGAAAAGCTTGTTAAACAAATAACGACACTACCGACACCGGTTGCCGTAAAGCCCTTGGCCATTATGCCTGATTATGCACAGGACGCATTTTCCGCACTTTTTTTTAAAGTAGGCAATTTAGTATTAGCCGCACCCTTAACGGATTTGGCGCGTACCATGAAATTTGAGGCCAAAGTTACCAAAATACCACAACAGCCAGTCTGGTTTATGGGCTTGTTGCCTGATAAAAATACGCAGATAGGGATACTGAATATGGCTTATTTGGTGCAAGGGAAAAGTAGGGCGGCACAGAGAAGCTACGCACATAAACCCTTACAAAATGTGATTGTCACTTTAGATGGGAATTGGGGCTTAGCGTGTGATGAAGTTTTGACGATTACTAAGGTGCAGCCGGATAAAGTACGCTGGCGTACTGATAAGCAAAAGAAGCCTTGGTTGGTGGGGACAATTATTGATGAATTGGTAGCAATAGTCGATATTAATGCGCTTGTACCACAGCGGAAAAGAAAAAATAACAGGTGAACTTAGGTATAATTACCTTTGTTCGTGTAGGTAATGTGAATTAGGTGGCGATAAGCATGAGTGATGGCAATCAAAACGACCCTATAATGCAATGGGTCACTTTTCGTTTAGGCGAAGAGAAATATGGTATTAATGTAATGCAGGTACAAGAAGTTTTAAGAGTATCGGAGATAGCGCCGGTACCGGGTGCGCCGACTTATGTACTAGGCATTATTAATTTGCGTGGTAATGTTGTAACGGTTATTGATACGCGCAATCGTTTTGGCTTAATGTCGAAAGAGCAAGATGATGCAACCCGTATTGTCATTATTGAAACGGATCAACATATTATCGGTATCATGGTGGATAGTGTTGCGGAAGTTGTTGATTTAAAAGCCTCTGAAATTGAAACAGCCCCTAATGTGGGTAATGAAGAGAGCTCTAAATATATTCAAGGTGTCACCAGTAGGGATAATGAACTATTAATTTTAGTCGACCTTAATAAATTCTTAAGTGATGAAGAAAATGCTGAATTAGATATGTTTTAAACAAAAACGACTAATGGCTAAGTTAGGGCGGTATTGTTGGTTCTTAACGAGGAGATAATAATGGATATTCAAGCCGTTGCACCTGCAATGCCGATTAGAAAAACAAGCAAAGTACGCAGGGAGCATAAGCAAAATAAACACTCGGAAAAGCCCGCGCCTTCAAGTTCAGAGTCACCGGAGACGCAAGACTCTGATGATAATGAGGGTGCACAACATATTGATGAAGTTGTTTAATGGATATTGATTTCTTAATCGTAAATAGCTTTGCGTTTATTTTATTAGGTATTGCGTGTTTATGGCTAGCATGGCAACAACGAAAGTTAAAGCAAGAAAACCTAACTTTAATGGCGCAAATAGAAAGCATTAATAAAGACCTTGCAGGGATGTGTTCGGCAGCAGTCAAAGTTGATGCGCGTATTACACGCATTGATGCCAGAATGACGGCGTTATCTGAGCAACTAACGCATTATCAGGCGCAAGAAGCAAATGCTTCGCCCTACCATAATGTTATTCAACGCGTAAGAGACGGTGCGAATACGGATCAATTGATTAAAGAATGTGGTTTAAGTCGAGAAGAAGCAGCTTTATTGTTTAAGTTGCATGGGGCAGGTGAGCCTTCAGAATAGAGCCTCTTCAATGCTCCCACTACTGGAAAACATGCGGCTCCAAGCTGATACGAGAGGTTATGACTATGTTTAAGGTGTATCTCATTATTTTATCAGTGCTTATTTGCAATAGTCGCACGCCTCTTTATGCCGCGCAATACTCAGCTGATATGTTAAAAGCGTATTGGGAGAGTGAATCTAGCAAGATGGCTTGCGATTTAACGCAGCCAATACCAAATTATGGCGCCGCCTTTTTCTCCATCCGCCCTGAGCAGCCTTTGCAATTTGGTATTTACCAATTGCGTAGTTCAGGGTTTAAGGTCGGAGAGGCCAATTTATCCGCTTTGCCGGCACCTTGGCGACATGAGTTTACGCACTTAAAAACATATCCTGTTTATATTGACCAGCAAGGTCAAACACAATACCTATCTGTCTTTGGTGCTGATGCGGAAGCGATGATTCATGTATTGTTAAGTACGGAATTTCCGACTTTTACTTATATAAACACTTATCAAGGCAAAAATGTGGAGAATATCCGCGTTTCTGTTTCGGCGGTCAATTTTGTGCAACCTTACAAAGACTTTATGGCCTGTCGGAAGCAATTGTTGCCTTATGCGATGGCTTCTCTACAGGATAAAATCGTTTATTTTGCAGAAAAAAGTACTGAACTCAATGCACAAGCGCAAGTAGACTTCGTTAAGATTGCGCAATATATGCAAGAAATGCCGACAACAAAATTGGTCATTGCCAGTAAAACGTATATCGTCGGTAAGCGGGATGCAAAATTATTTAAGCCTAGGGCAAAAAAAATCATTGATTTCTTAGTCAAACAAGGAGTCAAACGGTCTCGAATCAGTACCCAAACGACTTTTTCAGCCGCTGTTTTACAGGATAAGGATAATACGTTTAGAGTACAAATCTTTGGGCCAGATGTCTTAAAAATGTTTTGGTATCACAAAGGAAGTATTCGTTTATCCATTAAAGAGCGTCAGTACTTAGATTTGGTTGCTGCATATATGCAGCACCAAAATCAGACGTTGATTATTAATAGTCACACCGATGGCATGGGGCGCAGAGCAAAAAATCAGCTTGTTTCTCAGAAACGGGGAGATGCAATCAAACTGTATTTGCAAAAGCGAGGCGTAGCCGCTGATAAATTGATTGTGAAAGCATATGGTGAACGTAAGCCGGTGGCAAGTAATCGCACGCGCAAAGGCCAAGCAAAAAATCGCCGAGTTGAATTGCAGTTTGTGCGTTAAATTGGCAAGCTAAGTATCAATTATAAGAGGAATAATGTGTTTAACGGAAAAAATATACTGATTACCGGTGGCACCGGTTCATTTGGGCAGTTATTTGTAAAGACAATATTGGAACGCTATCAGCCGAAGCGTTTAATTGTTTATTCTCGCGATGAATTAAAGCAATTTGAGATGCAACAGGTCTTTAATCAGGCTTGTATGCGCTATTTCATCGGTGATGTGCGTGATTTAGAACGCTTGAAAATGGCGATGCAAGATGTGGATTTTGTAATACATGCCGCCGCCTTAAAGCAAGTACCAGCAGCTGAATACAACCCCATGGAGTGTATTAAAACTAATGTTTATGGGGCTGACAATGTTATTCAAGCCGCTATTGCTAACAAAGTCCCTAAAATTATTGCCCTATCAACTGATAAAGCGGCGAATCCCATTAATTTATATGGTGCGACAAAACTTTGTTCTGATAAGTTATTTGTGGCCGCTAATAATATTACGGGGGATGGCGGCTCAATTTTTTCTGTTGTACGTTATGGTAATGTGGTTGGCTCGCGTGGTTCAGTTGTTCCTTTTTTTAAAAAACTGATTCAAGAAGGGGCAACGGAATTGCCCGTAACGGATGCAAAAATGACCCGCTTTTGGATAACTCTGCCTGAGGGCATTGAATTTGTCATAAAAAGCTTTCAACGTATGCATGGCGGCGAAATTTTTATTCCTAAAATCCCCTCAATGCATATTACAGACTTAGTCAAATCATTAGGGACTGATTTACCTATAAAAATTATTGGTATTCGCCCCGGCGAGAAACTGCATGAAATTATGTGTCCAAAGGATGATTCACACTTAACCATTGAGTTTGCCGATCATTTTGTGATGTCGCCGAGTATTGTTTTTGCCGGTAAAAGTAATGACTTTAAATCTAATGAGCTAGGTGAGCAGGGTGAACCCGTTAAACAGGGCTTTGAATATCACTCAGGAACTAACCCTCATTTTTTAAGCGTTGCAGAACTGCGGAAGTACGGTGGTGACGATGATGCGTTATGATTCCTTATGGTCGGCAAAGTATTTCTGACGCAGATATTCAAGCCGTTGTTACTGTATTGCGTTCGGATTTTTTAACACAAGGTCAAGTAGTGCCGCAATTTGAGCAAGCACTTGCTCATTTTGTTCAGGCGCAATATGCCGTTGCCGTCAATAGTGGCACCTCTGCGTTACATTTAGCTTGTCTTGCATTAGGGCTTGGCGAAGGCGATATTTTATGGACATCGCCCATTACGTTTGTTGCCTCTGCAAATTGTGGCTTGTATTGTGGCGCGCAAGTTGATTTTGTCGATATTGACCCAGAGACTTATAATATGAGTATTCAGGCTTTAGCGGCGAAACTGGCTATTGCTGAACAACAGGGACAATTGCCTAAAATCGTCGTGCCCGTGCATTTTGCGGGTCAGCCTTGTGATATGCAGGCTATTGCGCGTCTTGCCAAGCAGTATGGTTTTTCCATCATTGAAGATGCTTGCCATGCCATTGGCGGACAATATTCAGCATTGCCGGTTGGAGCATGCCAATATGCAGATATAACCGTTTTCAGCTTTCATCCCGTTAAAATTATCACAACGGCAGAAGGAGGAATGGCCGTCACCAATCAAGCCTTATTAGCGGAAAAAATGCAGATGCTAAGAAGCCATGGCATTAGTCGAGACCCCGATAAAATGACGCACCCGCCTGATGGTGCTTGGTATTACCAACAGCTAGCCTTAGGTTTTAATTATCGTATGACCGAATTGCAGGCAGCTTTAGGCTTAAGTCAATTAAGCCGGTTGACTGAATTTATCACACGCCGACATCAATTAGCACAGCAGTATCAACACTTGTTAGCAACGTTGCC
>JALSIU010000216.1 GCA_026989715.1 Methylomonas sp. | reverse complement strand
ACAACGAGAAAATAAACTATACCGAAACTTTCAAGGCTACTCTACGCATTCCGATTGTGATTTAATAGGTCTTGGCATCACCTCCATCGGACGTGTAGCAGACAGTTATATTCAAAATGCTAAAGATTTGGCCAGCTATGATGCACTGATTAATCAAGGAGCTTTGCCGGTCTATAAAGGCCTGATATTAAATGACGATGATAAATTACGTCGTGCGGTAATAACACAGCTCATTTGTCACTTTAATTTACCCTACGCTCAGATAGAACAGGATTTTAATATCCATTTTAAAACGTATTTTAATGATGAGCTAAATGCCTTAACAAGCATGCAAGATGACGGTTTATTGTCCATAGAGGCAGCGGGTATTCGCGTTTCCGCTTCAGGGCGGCTGTTAATACGCAATATTTGCATGGTATTTGACCACTATATAACAACAAATGCCCAACAATTTTCAAAAGTCATTTAAACAAGGTTTCATTTATGAATGAGCAACAAGTCAAGCAAAAAAAATGGAGTTTAGAGGCGACCATAAACTATATCTATATTAATGAGCTTATTTTTGTTGCTCTGGTCTTCCTCTGTTTTTTGGGTGAGGTATTAATTGAAATATCGGATAGAGCCGGAATATTTTATTGGCTACTCATGACCCCTGTGTTCTTTTTCAGCTCGGTCATCAGTGAACAAACAAAATCTGTGGCAACAGGCCACAAAACAGAACACCTTATTAAATATCAGATTTTTTATTGGACCAGTGCCTTTACCGCCATTTTGTTAGTTTTTTTGCTCTGGCATGCCGAAGCACTTAAAGCCCCTACCGCCGGTATTATTGTGCATATCATTTTAGCGCATACGATTTTTTTAAGCGGTATCGTACTAGGCTTCAGGTTTTATTTAATTGGTACTTTACTATTTTGCACGGCCGCCCTAACTATTTTAATGGAAGCGAGTTTCGGTATTGACCTTATCGTTGCCGTGCCTTTTATTTGGCTGGGATTGTCTTGGGAGAAGAACCACTTATTCCCAATCTTAAAACGCAAAGAAGACTTTGTAAAAGAGCTGACAGAAGAGCAGAACTATCGACGTAGAGCAGGAGATAGAGAATGAGTTATATAGAAGTTTATTTTAATGGGATATTACAACGCACAGCTGAGCTTAAAGATGGCGTTGCAACTATAGGTAGAATGCCGGATAACACCGTCTGCTTGGATAACCAAGGCGTATCCTCACACCACGCCATTATCACAAAAAAAGAGAATCGATATTATATCGAAGATATTAACAGTACCAATGGCACCTACCTCAATGGGCAACGTTTATCTAGCAAACAGCCCCTCTCTTTTGATGACAGCATCAAAATTTGTAAACACACTTTGAAATTTGTCAATACACCCAGCACAACAGCGACTATTTCCAATAATGTCGGTGCCTATGATATGGATGATGCCGACAATACCATTATGCTTTCCGCCATTAAAAGGCCTGCCACAAAGCCTAATAGCGAAGCAGCAGTACATGATGACACAGCAACTGCCTATTTATTAGTACATGGCGAATTACGAGGCATCAAAAAATTACTGCTCAATAACCCTCATTACAGTATCGGCAAAGCAAAATATAATGATTTGCGCGTAGGGGGCTGGTTTACAGCCAAGAAAATAGCAGAAATTAATTTAATAGGTGATAACTATTATTTAACCGCCTTAAAGCCTAGTAAAGTTAAAGTCAATGGCATGCCGATAACTTCTAAAATCAGGCTTTCCAACGACGATAGTATAAAAATAAAAAAATTGACGTTAAAATTTTTACGCGAACAATAAAAATGATAGATATTTCCACTGACATGATTGGCTATGCGGCTGCTTTATTAACAACGATTTCTTTTTTACCGCAAGCCATTATGACCATTAAAACGAGAGATACCGAGTCATTATCACTCGGTATGTATAGCTCATTTACATTAGGCGTATTGCTATGGTTAATTTATGGCATAAATATCAATGATACAGCCATTATTTATGCTAACTCCATCACCCTTGTACTGGCCTCCATTATTTTATTTTTTAAAATTTACAATACCGTACGCAATAAAGCATCTAAGGCAAGCAACCAGTAAGCGGTTATATTCCTCACCCAGCCTATAAGCTAAAGCATTAGCGGCTTGATTATTATCATATTTAATTTTTTTATCACAATACAACAAAAAATACTTTCCATTTAGCTAAAAATTGCGTATTATAGCAAACCTTAAGGAGAGGTGGCTGAGTGGCCGAAAGCGGCGGTCTTGAAAACCGTTGAGGGTTTATCCCCTCCCAGGGTTCGAATCCCTGCCTCTCCGCCATTTGTGACTATAATTTTTCTTATTATAGTTAAATCAAATATGGCGCGTATTATCCCTCCTTTAGTAATC
>JALSIU010000215.1 GCA_026989715.1 Methylomonas sp. | reverse complement strand
ACTTTTTCAAGCGGAAGCTTTCGATCAGGCAACTGATCTATCTTGCGTAACACATCATGAAAATGGTCGACCAGCAATGGTTTACGTACAAAAAAGTGAGGCTCACAGGCTATGGAATATAATGCCTGATGAATAATTGGTTTTTGTGGATGCTGCGACTTAATTTGAGCAATTTCTTTTTCGATGCCGATACTGTCCATATTAACCATAAATGCATCAGCTTGATTTTTATCAAAAACAATACAGCAATATTCAGTACAAAACCGGCTTATAAAAAACGCGATCAGTTTATGTCCTCGATTATCAAAACCAAACAAGTACAATTTTAATGGAGGAGCGATCATAAGCTAATTCTTATCCCTAAAAAAAGCTGAATTTTATATCAATCAAGCTGAACAGAAGCTGAATATACCCAAATTACTTGAAGATGCAGATTTCAGAGCTTAGCACGAAGGTCAGAACAAGGCGCAATGTGAAGGCAATGACTAGTCCTTGTCGAGCATTGTAACGCAGTGCTGGCATTCGTGCTAAGCTCCCGCAGGGCAAGAGGATAAGCCATTATCTTCGTCGTTATAAAACTTAGAATTAGAACGACTAATTCCTGCGTTTTATGCCTAGAATATAATGGCTTCTTCTCTTGCTGAAACCTGCATCTTCAAGTATTTTGGGTATATACCGCCATTTATCCATTTGCCTCATTCAAATTCGGATCGAGGGTAAACAATAATGCCTGAATTAATAGGGAAATATCGTGTTTATCACGGGCATCCACTTCAAATAATGGTGGGTTTAATCCCAACGACTTTAATGTCACACGATAATCCTCTAGAACCGGTTTTTTTGCCAAATCCATTCGCGTCACCCCTACTACAATACTGGTTTCTTTTATAAAATCAGCAAAGGCATCAACAAAGAAGCGCAAGTCTTTCATCGGATCTTTTTGTGTATTATCAATTAACAGTACCAGACCGATACCACCCGTAGTCAAAATATCCCACATAAAATCAAAACGCTCTTGCCCCGGTGTGCCGTATAAATGTATTTGTTCTCCATCCTCTAATTTCAACACACCGTAGTCCATAGCAACGGTAGTATGTGACTTTTTGTTTTGGGTCATATCCGTCGCTTTGGTATCTGTTTTTACAGGCGCGCTATCGCTAATAGAGGTAATTGCGGTTGTTTTTCCTGCGCCAACTGGCCCTGTAAAAATAATTTTATAGTCAGTTATCGCCATTAGCTATTGTTCCTTAGTTTAGTCATAATTCGCATAAAAAAATTGAGTTTTTCTGTCGGTTTAATTTCCGCAGGTGCTATCAGGCTATCTGCCTGTCGTTTGGCTAAGTCTGATATGCCCAAGACATAACAAGCCGTTATTATCGGAAAAAGATATTTCTGCGGGATAGTCAATACTTCAGATAAATTAATAGTCGTTCTAGGATGCTGTATCCAGCAAGCACATAGTTTCAAGGCATGAGGGATAGGATCCAGGCGTGTAAGGTTAGGCCACCCCGATAAATACAGCGGACTGTCGCAAGGAAGGGTATTGGGCATACGCCCATGTGATGTCCACAAGGCTACACGCCATGTAAAGCTATCCAATGCTTGATAATATTTGTGTTGTTTACACAATACCAGTGCCTGCTCTTTCTTTAATACGTCCATTTGTATTGCTTTTTTATCTATACCACTCGATTCAAGCGTGACCACACAAAGTGGCTTTACTTGCCGCTCTGATAACTCCATATAAATCTGATTGCTGTCGGCAAATACAAATACAGGTTGCCACAAGCCTGTTATCCGTATTGTTGCTTTTTCTTTTCTGGATTTCAGGATAGCCTGCCGCAAATAACCGGCAAAATAGTCTGCTAACTCAAAAAAGCAACTTTCCGTATAATTTACATTACGCAAGTTGATGTCCTCAGCATTGCCTGAGAATGCCACTAACTCCCTGTTGCTCTGCTCCTTTTTGCTCGAGTGCGTTTTACTGGCTTTCTTTTTAACTATCTGTTCATGTTTTACTGCAACCACCTTTTTAGGGCGAATACCCATTATTTGATCAACGATTTCAAGCAATTGCTCAGCAATCATCGGTTTTCGCAAAAAATAGTCGTTAGTATCAAGCTCAAGTTGTCTAACCGATGTCAGAATCATCGTGCGCTTGGGGTAATTTGCTTTAAGCCGTTCTAATTCTGCTGTTGCATCAACACTATCCATATTCACTATCGTAGCCATCGCATTCTGCTCATTGGCAATTTGACAGCGGTTATTGCAAAATTTCTCGAAAAAAAAGCCCAAGGTATTTTTACTGCGCTCATCCATGCCGGCTATTGACAAGGTTAATTGTGTTTTGTTGTTTTCCATACTACCCTTGCTTGATTTTCCCCTGTTTTTTTAGCTACCACGCTATCTTTAACTTT
>JALSIU010000214.1 GCA_026989715.1 Methylomonas sp. | reverse complement strand
CATGTAATGTAGGCATAAAAAGCTTTATGACCTTATAAAACGGCATATCTAATTTAGGTATGCCGTTTTTTTGCTGTCATAAGCTAAGAAAAAGAGAGCTTATACCACTTACTAATTAAGCTAGCCTGTAATACCAATATTTAAGATAATAACCATTATCCGGCATGACCCTACTTTTGAATTAATTGGAATGAAAATAAAAAAACTCACTACTTACATCGCTCTGTCCTTTATTATTGTGCCTTTCTCAAATTCCATTACTTATGCCGATGAAAACTTAAATAACGCAGAACATCAACATGACACACCTACTGATTATAACGACCCAACAACCGTTACCCTAGAAGCGATGATTATTTCATCAGAACAGCGTACAGAGGCTTTTGAATCTATAAAATTAATCAAAAAAGACCTTGGTATTGCAACAGATGGTGCTGATATTTTAAAACAAACACCAGGTATTTCAGTGACCCGACAAGGAGGGACGGCAAGTGATCCATTACTCAGAGGGCTTGGTGGAACTCGGCTTAATATTTCTATTGATGGCGTACCTTTCGGGGGTGTTTGTAATCATCGCATGGATCCCGCAACAGCCTATGTCAGTCCGACTGCATTTGACTCACTGTCACTGCTGAAAGGCCCGCAATCGGTTAAAAATGGTAATAATATTTCGGGTGCCGTTAATTTTGATCGTGAAGAAATTCGTTATGAAGAATTAGGCGCGCGCCTCTATAGTAGTTATTTATATGGTAGCTTTAACCAGCAAGCATTATCCGTTGATACTTCGGCAGGCTTTGAAAACGGTTATTTAGCATATACACATAATGATACCCGAGGCGGAAACTATACTGACGGTAACGGCGACACCATTGCGCAAACATTTTACGATACTTCCAATGATAGAGGAGCTATTGGATTTACGCCGGATGAAGATACTTTACTGGAAGTATCCGGTTTAACCAGTTCTGGCGTGATTGGTAATGCCACCATTCATATGGATGTCACTAAACTAGATCGCCAAAATTATAATGTGCACTTCAAAAGAGAAAATATGGCCTCTTGGCTCAATAAAGTCGATCTTCGCTATAATTTCACCACCGTTGACCACGATATGGATAACTTTTCTTATCGTAGTGTACCGGCCTTTCATGAATATTTATTAATGACGCAATGGTGGGATAGGCACTTTGCCAAAGCAGAATTTACCTCCGACATCAACCCTGATATCGAATTAATCACAGGGCTTGAGTACCGTAATGATAGTTATGATGCCGCCGCGGCCAGTGGTTATAAAGAAACGGGCACGCTTCCCCCTACAGATGGCTCAGGACTCACTAGAAACCATATTTTAGATTTTGATAATATTGCGGCTTACGGTGAATTAAATTATCAAATGAATGAAGGGTTGCGCTGGGTAACCGGTTTTCGAATAGACTCGCTAGGAACGCGTACCGGTACAATGCACGCAGCAGGTGAGACCAGTACCATTATATTATCAGGCTCCAATAAACACCGTCGGCAAACTTTATTTGCAGGTTTTTTACGCGCAGAATACGCCATGGAAAATTTACCTATTTTAATGTCTGCCGGATATGGACATGCCGAGAGAGCTGCTGATTATTGGGAGGTCTACAGCATGAATGGCTTTGACCTTAATGCGGAAAAAAATAATGAGATTGATGCCATGGTTGCTTATAACGGCGATGCCTTTTCAGCTGAAGTTTCCGCATTTTATAGCCATATCACTGACTTCATAAGGGTCTATCAAGGTGATAAAGCGGCAAATGTGAATGCGCAACGCACAGGCTCGGAAATGCTTTTAGCCTATCATTTCACAGAAAGCTTTAGTATGACGGGCAATATATCCTACGTATATGCACAAAACCTAACAGAAAAAACACCCCTAGCACAAACGCCACCACTAGAAGGCAATATCGGCATACACTATGATGATGGCATGTTTAATGGCTCATTTAATACGCGTTTAGTCAATAAACAAACTCGAATTCATAAAGGCTATGGGAATGTATTAGCATTAGATTCAACACCAACTGCCGGCTTTGTTACCGCTTCCTTACAATTAGGTTACCAACCCCACCCCCTGATTAAATTTCAATTTGGCATTGATAACTTATTTGATAAAACGTATGCCGAACATTTAAATCGCAGTTCTTCAGGCAATGGAATCGTCTCAACAGACAAGCTAAATGAACCGGGACGTGCTTATTGGGGCAGAATAACCATTGATTTTGATGCACCGGCTAGTTTTAGTTTATAAATTAAGGGAAGTGCCAAATGCACTCCCCCTACCCTCCTGCAGTTGTGCAAAAAGTTAAAACCGCATCACTCTTTGCACAACTGCGACACTTAACAAACATGCCAAGCCACTTTTTAGGCTTTCTGAAAGACAAACCGCCCCTGC
>JALSIU010000213.1 GCA_026989715.1 Methylomonas sp. | reverse complement strand
TGCAGAAGTACAAACGTTGTTACTAGGCTGGAGCGCATCTATGATTGCGTTGCTTGTCTTTATGGTGTTCACCAAAACCACCACCGCCTTTTCTCGGGAATGGTTGGTCTTATGGTTTATGGTCGCTTTTATAGGGCTGGTTTTATCGCGTATTTGCTTACGCACGCTGTTGCGCTATCTGCGCAAAAAAGGTCTTAACCAGCGGCATATTGTCTTGGTCGGCAGCACTGCCTTAATTGCCCAAGCCGGTCAACGGATACGGGCGGCGAGCTGGATGGGCTTAGATATTTCCGGTTTTTTTAGCGATGACCCAGACTCTGTGGATGGGCTGAATGCCTTAGGAGGGTTAAATGATTTGGTCGCTTATATTGAGCAACATGATATTGACCAAGTTTGGCTAACCTTATCTTTAAAAGAGGTTGATAAAATCGAGCATATCTGTCGCCGGTTAGATACCGTTGCGGTTGAAATATTATTTATTCCTGATATGAGCAATCTGCGCTTATTAAACCAATCAGTGATGCAGATTGACGGTATGCCGGTCATTAATATGTCGGTCTCTCCTATGCAGGGAGGGAATGTGATGCTGAAATGGCTAGAAGACAAGCTCTTATCTCTTTGTATACTCTTATTGATTAGTCCGCTAATGTTATTGATTGCGCTTGCGGTCAAGCTCAGCTCGCCGGGCCCCGTGTTTTATTGTCAGGAACGCGTCAGTTGGAATGGTAAACGATTTCAGATGCTAAAATTCCGCTCTATGCCGGTCGATAGCGATAAAGAACTTGTTTGGGGGGGGGCAAAACAGAAACACCCCACAAGAGTCGGCAAATGGCTACGCAAAACCAGCCTAGATGAGTTGCCGCAATTTATCAATGTGTTGAAAGGCGATATGTCTATTGTGGGGCCGCGTCCTGAAAGAGGTGTATTTGTCGATCAATTTAAATATGAAATTGACCACTATATGCAAAAACACTTAGTCAAAGGCGGCATTACCGGCTGGGCTCAAATCAACGGCTGGCGCGGTGATACTTGTTTAGAAACCAGAATAAAATACGATTTATATTATATTGAGCACTGGTCCATCGGATTTGATTTAAAAATTATTTTTATGACCTTGTTTAAAGGCTTTAATTTAGAGGAAGGTCGTTGAGGGGAATTTACGCTATGCGTTTAGGGATTTGTGAGAGTAACAAATATTATCAACGCAGATATTGAGGCTAGGAAGATATAAATGAAAATAGCTATTGTTGGAGTAGGTTATGTTGGATTATCAAATGCAATGTTATTGGCTCAGCATAATAAAGTCGTAGCCCATGATATTGATGCAACAAAAATAGCATTGCTAAATGAAAATAAATCACCGATTAAAGATGCAGAAATTGAAGCATTTTTAACTAAAAAAACACTGGATTTTAAAGCCACAGCAAACAGACAAGAAGCCTATGAAAATGCTGATTTTGTCATTATAGCTACACCAACGGATTATAATCCTGAAACCAACTATTTTGATACGTCAACAGTTGAGTCCGTGCTAGATGATGTGCTGAAAATCAATCCTAATACAACCGTAGTTATAAAATCCACCGTCCCCGTGGGTTACACAGCAAGAATAAAAGCACAGTTACATAACGACAAGATTATTTTTTCACCTGAGTTTTTAAGAGAAGGCAAAGCTTTACATGATAATCTTTATCCATCTCGAATTATTATTGGTGAAACATCTGCACAAGCAACCACATTTGCCAACCTTTTAGTGCAGGGCGCAAAGAAAGATAATATCCCCGTCTTGTTTACAAACTCCACAGAAGCAGAAGCCGTAAAATTATTTTCAAACACATATTTAGCTATGCGAGTCGCCTATTTTAATGAGCTAGATAGTTATGCGGAGACTCATGGATTAGACTCACGAAAGATTATTGAAGGGGTAGGGTTAGACCCTCGAATAGGTAGTCATTATAACAATCCATCGTTTGGCTATGGTGGTTATTGTTTACCCAAAGATACGAAGCAACTCAGAGCTAATTATCAAGATATTCCTAATAGTTTGATTAGTGCGATTGTTGAGGCAAATATTACCCGCAAAGACTTTATTGCCGATTCGATTATTAGTCGAGCTCCAAAAATAGTAGGTATTTATCGTTTAACCATGAAAAGTGGTTCAGATAATTTTCGCGCTTCTTCTGTGCAAGGTATTATGAAACGCATTAAAGCTAAAGGTATTACGGTGATAGTTTATGAGCCTGAGTTACAGCAAGACGAATTCTTTTATTCAAAAGTGATGAAAGACTTAGATGAATTTAAGTGTCTCTCTGATGTAATTGTGGCAAATAGAATAACAGATGATATTAAAGATGTGGAAAGCAAAGTATACACACGGGATTTATTTGGTTGTGATTGACTCATACCAATAATAATAAGTAAATACTGTTAAGTTACTC
>JALSIU010000212.1 GCA_026989715.1 Methylomonas sp. | reverse complement strand
AGAGCAGGCTCGCTTGGAAAAAATGCCTATTACACAAACTGCAGTTATTGAAGGTGAAAGCAATGATGGCTTAGATTCTGGGAGTATAATGCGTGAAAATTTACTCAAGTTGGGGAGTCGTACTGCTGAAACAGCAACAGTAATTGACAATATAGCGGCAAAATCGTCTGACTTGCCTGCGACAACCTCGTCGTTGTTAGCGGAGCAAGCGAATCAAAAATTTTCTAGTGCAGACCTCAGTATGTTGGCACGTCAAGTTGAAAATGCAACGCCTAAGCAAGAATTACCAGCGATGACCAAAGCATTTAATAGCCCTGAGTGGAAACAAGAATTTAATGAGCGTATTGTTTGGATGCAGAATAAAGCCATTCCATCCGCTGAGTTAAGACTAAACCCGCAACACTTAGGGCCTATTTCGATTCAAATTAATATGGACAAGGATCAGCAAGCCAGCATTTTATTTAATGCCAATAATGCGGGCGTGCGTGAGGCAATTGATGCGGCATTACCCAAATTAAGAGATATGTTGGGTGCTCAGCAAGTGACTTTGGCTGAAGCAAGTGTTGCGCAACAAGGCCAAGACCAAGGGAGTGCTCGCCAAGCAATGCAAGACGCTTTGCAAGACCGCAAGCAAAATAATAGTGCACCTTCTTTAGCAGCAGAGAGTGAGGAAGCAGAGATTAATCCAATGGTTGCAGAAATTACCCAAGGCCGTGCCGTATCTAGTAAAGGCTTGTTAAGCCTGTATGCTTAATTTTTTGGGGTGGCTTTATAGGCAATCGCCGAACTCAATAATAAGCTGTTGGCAGTTGAAAAAAATCTGGGGATAATATTTTGCAATGATGATGCGTAGGCAATATTCATAAATAACGATAACAGTAGTTAATCGCGCGATACTGGCCCATAATCGATTTGCATTGACAGAGCAACGCCATACAGAAATAATCCACCAAAGCGTGGGGAGAGCTAAAATTGTTAAAATGGTTAGCCAACTTGCTATTGTATAACTGCCATTTACTGCTCGGTAGTCAGCATAAAAGAAACAGGCGTTGACAATAATAAAAAAAGGTAAGAAAGCGCGTATGAGGGATTCTTTACCTAGCCACGTCCATTGCAAATACATATAAAGGCTGAATGGGGTATGGCGGATGGGGTGTTGTGTTGCATTAGCAGTTTGTCGATTGGGTGTTAGCAGGTAGATAATAGAGGCCGATACCAGTAAGATAATGCCTGTTTCTAAAGGGCTAATAAGTGATGTATAGGCAAACAAAGCGGTGAGTGTATTAATGAGCATTTTAGTTCTTGGTTTGTCAGTTGTTTTTGGTTAGAAATCAGATTTTAATTATTAGAGAAGTCGTATTAAGGTATTGCCAATCTCTCACTCCATAGATTAAAAAGAGCCGTTTGCCTTATCAATGTATGCTAATCTAAACTTTTTATCAATTAATTAAGGTATTGTTTAATGAATGTTCGTGTTAAATGGGTTGATGGTATGATGTTTTTAGGTGAATCTGAAAGTGGTCATACGGTGATTATGGATGGCCCTCCGGACTTAGGTGGCCGAAATATGGGGATTCGACCAATGGAAATGTTGCTTTTAGGGATGGGCGGTTGTACTTCATTTGATGTGATGCAAATTTTGCAAAAAGGTCGGAATGATATTGTTGATTGTGTTGCAGAAATATCTGCCGAACGTGTCGATACCATTCCTAAAGTATTTAGTAAAATACATGTGCATTTTATTGTGACAGGTAAAGATTTAAAAGAAAACGTAGTCGCACGAGCAGTCAAACTGTCGGCGGAAAAATATTGTTCTGCGTCCATTATGTTGGAAAAGTCTGTTGCAATAAGCCATGATTTTGAAATTGTCGCTGTTTAGTGAGCTAGAATTAATGTTATTTTACTTTAATATAAGGAGGACATAATGCCCTTACTAAAACTTAGAACCAACGTCAGTATTGGTGCTGATAAAACAGAAGCCGTGATGCGTGAGCTGTCAGGTTTATTAGCCGAAGCAACCTCTAAACCGGAGCGTTATGTTATGGTAGAGGTTAAAGGCGATCGCAACATGATATTTGGAGGCAGTACTGCTCCACTTGCTTATGTTGAATGTAAGAGTATCGGTTTATCAACGGCACAGGCTAAGTCTTTGGCACAATCCATTCCGTTACTACTCGGAACGGAATTGCAAATTGATAGTGATAGAGTTTATATTGAGTTTAGTAACCACCCCGCAGAATTATGGGGGTGGAATGGCTCTACTTTTGGTTGAGTTGTGTGAGGGAATTTGAATAAGTTAGAGCAAACTTATTACATAATTGCAGCTAACCTGTATTAGCCAATTTTCATAAATTGGCGAATGGCAATGCTTAAACTAGTGATATTTGATTCTTGAAACATACTTCCATGGAAGCCAGATACAGTATAGTGTTGTAGGTTTGAGCGATATAGTTTAAACCATTTTGAAAATA
>JALSIU010000211.1 GCA_026989715.1 Methylomonas sp. | reverse complement strand
GTGTTTCCAATTGCTTTGCCAAACCTTTACCGCCCATGGCAAAAATCAATACCGACACCCCAGGCCGACCATCCGGCGTTTCAGAAGCCTCTAAAACACGTTCTATACCTGCTTCACAGCCACACGCAATCACTGACGTTGCAAAGCCTGTCATTGCCTGCGCCGAAATCATTGCCCATTTTTCATTTTGTGCGGTAATAATCGCACGGGTTGCTTTCATTGGAAACGCTTCAGCGAAGGTTTCATCAATGCTTACACCATTAATAATCATAATCCAGAACTCATTTTAAGTAATAACGCAGCTATCAATGTAGTTTGTAAAAAACCCGCTCCTACAATCCAGCGTATTAATTCAGATTTTGTATCAGCAATTTTTATTTCTAACTTTAATTCAGTTTCTCTAAGATCATGCTTTAAGGCTAACTCTGTTTCCCTAATATCATGTTTTAAAGCTAACTCAGTTTCTCTTAGGTCTTGCTTCGTTGCAACCTCTGCGTTATGAACTTGCTCCAATGTTGCATTAACTGACTCTTGCTGCAATCGTGTTAATACTTCCGCTTGATCCTCAGAAAAAACCGCATCATGTAATCGCCTTATAAAATCATGTGTATCAAACACTAAAATACTCATGACACTGCATTCAAACTATGCGTTGTTAAACTGCCACGCCCATCTTCAGTTATTTCATCATCACTGATTTTAAAATTACCGACTTTCATGGTCATAAAGCGTTCAAAATACTTTTGTAAATCTTGTTCAACGGAAATATCCCACTCAGGACGAACAATATGCGTTGTTCCCCATTTTGTCTGCACGACTTTGCCATCAACAACCACTAATTCACCGTCTTTGAAAACATAATCCGGCTTTTCAAACATTTTCTCGCGATCAACATTTTCGGTGTATACCGTAATATCCGCCCACGCACCTTCGCCTAAACTACCACGATCATCTAAGCCAACTAATTTAGCCGCGCCGGCACGGGTTAGAATGGCAATTTCTTGTAGACTATATTCACGATCAATTGATGCTAATGTCGTCATTTTCTGCGCTTCAGGATGAATAGTCGCCAACATATCATTACGGAAACTCTTATCCATCAATAGTCGAATCAAATGCGGATAAGTCGTAAATGGCGCACCATTTGGATGATCTGTGGTTAAAAATACTCGCCAAGGATCATCAACCAATAAGAAAATCTCTAAGCCAATCGCCCATTGCAAGGCATTGACAAAATTCTGGTCGCGATATTTAAACGGCACCACACCACAACCGGCATCACACTCAATATCCATGCACACCCATTTATTTGGGTTAGCAAAACCATGATTAGCATGTTGGCGCATATTATCGCCTGATGCGGTAATGGTTTGCCCAAATAAAATCTGCCCTACATCAGCGGTAATATTTTTATTTTTATTAATCGCTTCAGCAATCTGTGCGCCTCCAGAAGAAAATTTAAAATCCCCTTCCGTGCCATAACTATGAAATTGAATATGCGTTAAATGCATCGGCAAACCGCCAATCCCTTGAATAGTATCCAACGTCGTGTCAACATTACCCGGCACGCCTAGATTACAACCATGTACATGCAAAGGGTGTTTAACGCCAATTTCTTTGACTGCCGTTGCCAATACCTGCAAAATCTCACGCGGACTCACCCCATAATGTGCATTCTGCTCATCTAATTCCAGTTTACGCTGGTTAAATTTAAAAGCATTAATCCCACCAGGGTTAACCACTTTAACACCGATAGCTTTTGCTGCATTCATTGTCCAAGCAACATAATCGTTAATGGCTTTCTGATCTTTTTTCGCCGTCAACATGCGCAATAAATAATCATCACTACCGAGCATAACGTAGCCACCTTTATCCAGAATAGGAATATCGGCCATTTCCATATGTGCTTGTCGTGCATTCACAGGTAATATTGCCGGTTCAAATCCTGCGGTATAACCCATTTCCGCATAACGGTAACCCGTTGCAAAGGTGCTTGGCATGGCATGTCCACAACCAGAACGGGTAATATCAGAGCGATATACCGGATCTTTGCGGTGGTCTTCAGGAATCAACATACGCGCTATATTGCCCTTACCGCCGCCAATATGCGTGTGCATATCAATCGCACCCGCCATTAAGACTTTACCTTTTAAGTCGTATTCTTTATCGACTTTTACATCAGCCGCCGGCGGTTTAATAAACTTGCCGTCTTGCACATAAAGTGTTGTTACCTGACCATCAATCCCACTTGCAGGATCATAAACCGTACCACCTGTTAATTTTATCAACATGACTACTTAATCCTACAAAGCTTGTTCAATTGCATTCAAGACCTCTGCCGTACTTGGCAAACCTGAATCACGACATTTTTTAAGGCGTATTGCCACCACATTATCCAGCCGATAGGCATGGCCTGCATGGTCAATTCCTGGTGTACCCACCGGAATAAATACATCCGGCTCTTGCGCAAAACGCATGCCTGAGCGTGCCACAACAATCGTGGGTAAATCAGTGACAGGCGGTACAGATTCGGTATTAAAGGCTTGTACCCACACTAACACATCCGCCTCTCCATTCGCTAACATCACATTGCTATCATAGAGAAAAGGGTCGTATTCAGGAAAACCACTGGAAAAACGTGCCCGTGCAGGAAAAGCCGATATCCAACCACACACCTGATTTGCCGTCTGATCGCCTTCTTTACCCCCTAGTGGAAAACCGGAACACCGCGTATCCATAGTATTAATATCTTTCACCATTTCCGTCAACATCTGTACGGTCAACTCAGCATGATCGAAATTTAAGCTACCGGCCGCCCAAGTGACTACGCTGTATTTTGCTGCTTTCAGCTGCTCAGCAATAGCTCTTAATTCATGCGTAGCAATCCCAGCAACTGTATCAGCAACTATTTTACGACCTTTAACTAATGCTCTTAACACTGCCGTTACTTCCGGTAAATCTACATCGGCACACTCCAAGACTTTAGCCGATACGCCTTTAGGTGAAGTCGAAGCATTACCAGAGGGAGCTTTACCTAAATAAACAATTTGACGCTGACCGGTATCATCCAAAAACATGGACTCTTTATTCCATAAGTAACGCTCAAAAAAACGCGGTGCAAAACCTTCTAAATCAACCCCCACGACTAATAAATAATCACAACGATTCTTAATTTCCGCCAGAGTCGTGGTCATCCAACCCGTATCTTGCAAAGCCAAAAAATTACGCCGTGCCGCCGGGAAGTTAACATTATCAACTACGGCTCCCGCCTTATCAGCCACAGCCATCACACCACGCATGCCATTAACATCGGTGGCACAGCCGCCAATAATGGGTTGGTTACTCTCGCGCAACAACTCAGCCGCTTTAGCAATAGCTAGCTCCAAACTTACCTCTTTGCCACCGACACGCGCACTGGTATCGGTAATTTCTTGCTCAAATGCAGGCGTATTAATGGCACACCCATTTTCGCTTACTTTGACAGATAAACCCTCAACTTGCAGGGTCAGGTCATCGGTACCAATACCGCAAAAAGGACTGGGTACTTCAGTTATTTCAATCACTCACTGTTCCTCTGTGTATCTTGTTTAATATATTTAAATCGCGGATCATTCGGTGTACCTTCTAAAACACCGGCAGATGTTGCCGCCGCATCCCACATCACCACTTCTTCAATTTTTTTCGCTAAGGCAAAGTCTTTTTCAGTAATGCCTTTCGCTGAATGGGTCACTAACTTGACGATTACAAAAGCATAAGACACGGTTAAATCAGGATGATGCCAAGCCTTTTCTGCTAAATGTCCAACTGTATTAACGACCATTAAAGTCGCTTTCCAGCCACTGGTGTGAATTTTACGCCGAATCCAGCCTTTTTCATAAGTCCAATGGGGTAATTCAGCCATTAAACGTGCTTCAATTTCTGCTTCCGTATATGCTTCAGTCATCACTTACCTCTTTTTGCTTAAACTGCAAATAATACTCCGTCTTAAAGAGTGCATTCTGCCAGAAAATCCTGTAAAGAAATCAATTGAATCTGCTTCTCTTGGGCGACTTGCCGATCTTGCTCTGTATTATACCCCCAATCTGCCAACTGAATATTAACTGCGCGCAAATGCACACTCCCCATCACATTCAGTAAAGTAGGCAAGCGATCTTCTATAAAATAAAGTGTTTTTCCTGGGTATTGCCCTATCAATTGCTGCAATACCGTGACTTTACTCATTTGTCTATCCAAGCCAAAAATATCATTGGGTAAAGCAATATCATTCGCCTGTAAAATTTGCTCTACAAAGCGTTCTTGCTTGGTGGTCACAATAAACCAATCTCGGCCTTTAAGCGGACGTAATTTTTCTGCAACGCCTACAAATAATGGGTTCATTGCAATCCACTCATCGCGTGCTTGTGCAATCCACTGATCGCGCGTTGTGCCAAACAACTGTTTTAAAAACGCAACATCTTGTGTTAACTCGGCGAATAAGCTCTGCACCCTTGCCATATTATTAGCCTTAATTGCCGCAAGCGTCACCCCTTGCTGTAACAGGCGCATCAATAAAATAGCTTCATACCCTGTTTCCAACACGGGGCGCAACACACGAAACTGATCAATCTGCACGGCAGAGGGCTCAGACCCTGCCATATCAGGCCAAATCTGAGCGGCCGCTTTCCACCCCGTCATTGCCGTTTCCACCGCGCTATCGCAGATAACCCCATCAAAATCTAAGGCATATATAATTTCTTGCCACTTCATATGGAACAATATTTAAGGGAAGATAAGACAAACACCATCACAGGCTTAAGCTGCTAATACACTACGAATCACGGCCACCACCTCACGCACCGAGTCATCACTCAACTCAGAACAAATCGGCAATGAAACACAACGTGCTGCAATCGCTTCGGTATTAGGCAAGCTTAAATCTGCACAATCTGCTTTAAAAACATTTTGCTGATGTAGTGGCACTGGATAAAATACCGAACAAGCAATCTGCTTAGCTTGTAAAGCCTCAAGAATCGCATCTCGTCTATCTGACAATAACGTATATTGATGATAAACATGCACTCCAACACCATCTTCATAAGGCGTATCAACAGGCAAATCAGCCATTAACTCAGAATAAAGGTGCGCTACATGCCGGCGGCTCTCATTATAACGATCAATACGTTTTAATTTAGCCCGCAAAACCACGGCCTGCATTTCATCCAACCGACTATTAAAACCCACAACATCATGATAATAACGTACATTGGAACCATGATTACGCAACTGTTTTACCTTAGCCGCAGTCGCATCATTATTAGTGCCGATTAAACCACCATCACCAAAAGCACCTAAGTTTTTACTGGGGAAAAAACTGTAACCAGCCGCATGACCAATACTGCCCGTTTGCTTTCCCGCAATTGACGCACCAAATGACTGCGCACAATCTTCAATAATTTTCAGGCCATGCTGATCGCATACGGCTTTAATCGCTTCCATATCAACAGGCTGACCAAATAAATGCACCGGCATCACCGCCTTAGTTTTCTCCGTAATGGCAGCTGCAATACTTTCTGCGGTAATATTAAAAGTTTTCGGGTCAACATCCACAAAAACCGGTTTCGCGCCCACATAGCAGATAGCCTCGGCAGTCGCAATAAAGGTAAAGGCCGTCGTAATCACTTCATCCCCCGCACCGATGCCTTCCGCAACCAAAGCCAAATGCAAAGCATCCGTCCCTGATGCCACGCCAATAGCATGCTTTACACCTAAATAGGTAGCTGCTTCTTTTTCAAAAGCCTGCACATTTGGCCCTAAAATAAAGGAACAATTTTCTATGGTTTGCGCTAAACCTTGTTCAATTTCTGCTTTGATTTCCGCGTACTGAGCTTTCAGATTAACCATTGGAATCATAATATTTACTTACCCTTAAATTATATGCTTAAATTATTTTAAATCGACCTAACTAGATAATATGATGCACTGCTATTGCAGCAGCTCAGTAATCTGGATGGCAGTTGCCAAAGCACGGCGACCTGCTTCACCGGAAACATCCGGCGTATTACCGGTATGAATACAGTCTACAAAGTGCTTAATCTCTTCTAATAAAGCATCACCACTGTCAAAAACAGATTTATCCGTTTCTATCTCAGGCACACCGGGGAACATTTCTTTACTGCCGGCATAATGCTTGGTCAGTACTCTATTTTGAAAATCAATCGAAATATAAGCATTCGGGCGGAACATACGCATTTTACGTTCCATTTTCATACTAATACGACTTGCTGTCACATTGGCGACACAACCATTAGCAAACGTTAAACGCGCATTGGCAATATCCGTGCCTTTCGTTAACACGGCCGTACCACTCGCTTCCATGCGCACCACTTCCGAATCAACAATGGCCAGAATAATATCAATATCATGAATCATTAAATCTAGCACCACACTGACATCATTAGCACGCGGATTAAATGGTGATAAACGATGTGACTCAATAAACAAAGGCTTATCTTCCAACTCACCTAAGCCTAAGACAGCAGGATTAAAACGCTCTAAATGCCCTACCTGTAAAATCAAGCCCTTTGCTTTCGCGATGGTAATCAATTCATCCGCTTCAGCAACAGTAACGGTAATCGGCTTTTCAACTAAAACGTGCGCGCCTGCATTTAAAAAATCCTTGGAAACCTGGTGATGTAACGTGGTCGGTACCACAATGCTAACAGCATCCACTTTACCTAATAGAGCCTGGTAATCAGCCAACGCTTCTGCGCCATGCTTCTCTGCAACGTCTTTAGCTGCTTGCTCATTAATATCCACTACAGCCACTAACTCACAATCAGGTAAAGAGGCGTATTTTTCCGCATGGAATTTACCCAGATACCCCGTTCCTATCACAGCACATTTTAGTTTACTCATATCGCTTCTTTTATAATTCAAAAAATCCTCGTATTGTAGCCGATTTACGCCTTACACCAAAATAGTCACGCTAAAAATCCACTGTAGCCCACCACAAACGTACTCTTAAACCAAGCTCTGTTACATAACCAAGAGTCACCGCCTCAATTTGCCCCTTCGCACCAATAATAAAAACAGCAGGTACTGCCGTTACCCCAAAGGCATCGGCTAACTGCCCATCCTCATCATTTAAAACCTGCCAGTTAAGTTGCTTTTCCTGTAAGTAATGCCGAACAGTCACATCATTGCCTGAACGCAGTGCCACACTAATACCCGCATACTCTTGAAAAATAGAGCTCATCGTCCCTGAAATTGCCGCACAAATGCCGCACCAACTTCCCCAAAAATAAATAATGCTAGGTTTATGCAAGAGTTGTTCTGCGGTCAAATCTCCCGTCATCGTATAGAGCGGTAATTCAGGCATCATTCCTACCTGCATATTGCGTTGCGTAAATTTTTGCACGACACTCAATATCACCACCAGCAACAAAATAAATTTGATATTTTTCATAAAAAAAGCATTAAACTCGCACCATGTTGTTTTAACCACTGCCGTTGCTGCTGATAGGCGGGGCAATGCTTAGCAACCAATTGCCAAAATTCAGCCGAATGATTACGGTGCTGTAAATGACATATTTCATGTATCACCACATATTCAAAAACCGCGACCGGTGCTAATATTAAGAGCCAATTTAAATAAATATCATTATGAATACCGCAACTTCCCCAGCGGCTTTTTTGCGTTTTAATGCGCACTGAACGCGCCTGCAATTGATAGAGCGTTTGATATTGCCGAGCATACTGAACAGCTTGCCGACTGGCCATATCCTGCATCCAAGCAATCAATGCCGCCCGTATTTGCTCACTTAGCTCTGATGTTGTGAGTTTTTTCTGCATAACGGCCGGTACAGAAACAATAAATACCTGATTAAATTCTATTGCAATGCATCGCGTATCATTAACAGGCTTCACTTTAAGCAGGTAGTTTTCACCCTGAAAGAGAATCATCGCACCTTGCCGATAGATTTTAGGTGCAAAGCAAGCGGTCTTTGCAACATGATCATCCACCTTAGCCCGTGCAGAAGCAATCCAGTCCTGCTTGGATTTAACAAATTGTTGCACTTGCGCAATCGGCATACGCACAGGCACCACGACTTCCACCTTATCCACAGAAACAACAATTCTGGCACGCTTCGCGCGCGTACTGCGCCGTATTTGATAGGACTCGTTATGACTCATGTATGCTCAATTCAGATAAAGGATGCGGCCGACCAATATGATACCCTTGTACGAAATCAACGCCTATCGTATTTAAAGCATCCAATATTGCCTGATTTTCAACAAATTCAGCAATCGTCTGTTTACCCATCACATGCCCAATTTCATTAATTGATTTAACTAAAGCCAGATCAACAGGGTCATCAATAATATCTTTTACAAAAATGCCATCAATTTTTAAATAATCGACCGGTAGCTTTTTAAGATAATCAAACGAAGATAAGCCACTACCAAAATCATCAATTGAAAATCGGCAACCTACATATTTTAAACGCCTAATAAAATCAGATGCCGCAGATAAATTAAAAATAGTCGCTGTTTCAGTAATTTCGAAACAAATATTTTTATACTGAATTCCTGTCATAGAGAATTCATTAAAAATAAACTCCAAAAGTAATTCATCCCCCAAGTTTTGCCCTGATAAATTAACTGAAAAGATAGTATCCTCTCGATATAATTTAGGGTTTTCTTTTATCCAAATAAAAGCATTATGAATCACCCATCGGTCAATTTTTGCGGCTAAATGGTAGCGTTCAACAGCAGGCAAAAATGCCCCAGGCGAAATGATTGCATCATTTTCATCCAACATTCTAATTAATATCTCATAGTGAGGCTCCAAGCCAGAGTGTAATGGACTAATTAGTTGTGCATATAAAACAAAACGATCATGATCTAAAGCATGGTTAATTTTATTCACCCAACTCATTTCACCATGATGTTGCTGCATATAATGATCATCGTGCTGCAAAAACACATGCACCCTATTTCGTCCTGCATCTTTAGCTGCATAACAAGCCACGTCGGCTTGTTTCAAAACCTCCCCCACGCTACCACTTTGTTCCGAAATAGGCACTAAACCAATACTGACACCAATGCGAAAACTTTGCTTATCCCAAACAAACTGAAACTGAGCGACCGTATCCAACACATTATCAGCGGTACGCCGTGCTTGCTCCAATGAGCAATGCTCCATCAAGATAGCAAACTCATCACCTCCTAAACGCGCTAAAGTATCGCGCTTACGTATACTTTGTACCAAATACTGACTTAACTGGCGTAATAATTCATCGCCCGCCGCATGCGAGCAACTGTCATTGACAATTTTAAATTGATCTAAGTCCAAAAAACACAAAGCATGTTGTGAACTATTGGCATAAGCCGTTTCCAGAACTCTATCTAAACGTTGTTCAAAAGCCTGCCTATTCATTAAACCGGTTAAATCATCATGTTTAGCTTGATAGGATAATTTATCTGATAGTTTGCGAGCTGCAGTTACATCTTCTTGAATGGCAACAAAGTGAGTAATTTCCAAATTCTCATTTTTGACAGGTGCAATCGACTCCTGCGCCCAATAAAGCTCCCCATTTTTTTTCTTATTCTGCAAAACGCCGCGCCACTCTTTACCCGCTTTAATTGTGCACCAGAGTTCTTGATAAACAGATTTCGGTGTTTTACTCGCATTAAAAATATTAGGCTTCTTACCAATCACTTCTGCCGACAAATATCCTGTCATTTCAGTAATTTTATGATTAACATACTCTATAATGCCGTCAGTATTAGTAATCACAACCAAATTAGGACTATGGTCAACTGCCAAACTCAATTTCTTTAAATTCAATTCAATCTCTTTGCGCTTACTAATATCTGTAGACATGCCACAAACCCCATACACTTTTCCGTTCTGATCAAACAAAGGAAATTTCGTTGACATATAAATATGCAAACCATCTTTTTGCGCAATAACTTCTTCAAAATCAATATTTTCCTTTTTAGTTAACACCTCTCTATCATGTGCACGTAACTTTTTAGCGATATCATGAGGATGTACTACATAATCAGTCTGACCCAATAAATCTTCATTGGTCATACCAAATATTAATTCAAACTGCCTATTAATAAATAAGTACCTACCCTCAGTATCTTTCAAATAAATACAAGCCGTAGCATGATTTAAAATAGCCTCTAATAGTTGCTGACTTTCTTTAATTTCCTGTTCAGATTGTTGCTGTGTAATAATAGCACCTCGAATCACTCCTGAAGAACGAAGAATAACAATACTCCACATCAGCAATAAAGCGACACCAAGCATAGAAACACTCCACACCATACGGTGCGTCGCCTCTTTCTCTACCATCGCCACATAATCTGCAGAACGCTCATGTAAACGCCTAAATTGCTCAACAGTTATTTTAGCCTGTTGCAAATCAATACTAATCGCCGCCGCTTCAATTCTGAGTGCCGTCTCATTTTGCCTTAACGTATCCAACAAAAGAACCAGACTTCGTTCAAGCCGCTGATACGCATTCAAAAAGCGAGTGATCGCCTGCTCATCTTGTAATGACTTTAATTTTGTCAGCAAATCACCTAGTATTTTTCTTTGATAAGAAAAATGTGTTTGATCCTGTATATCGGCATTATATTCACTCATCATTTGCGCCATATACAAACTGGCAATATCATCAGGAACACGTTGCCTAATATTGCCCAACTCTTTTTCTAACTGATACGTAATAAAAATACTGGGTAAATGGTACTGACTGCGTAACTCAGCATTAAAAGCAACAAACTTCCATTGCTGTAAGATAAAAACCAAAAAGACTCCTACAAAAATGATGCTCATCACAATCATATGATTAATCAAAGTAGGCAAATTAGCCAAGTCGGCCGACCTGCTTTGCTTATTGCTCACGAAGGTTTCCAGCTAATTGTTTCGCAATTTTTCTTATCACTTGGAAGTCAGCCAACTTAGCAGGAAAGTAATGGTGAGCCCCAACAATCTCCAATAACTTACGCTGTTGCCGATTTTCTAGTGTCAATTTAATAAAAGCCTCAATAATTTCTTGTTTTAATGCTTCCGGCAACTCTTTTCTTGCCACCCACACATAGTCAGGATAAGGCGGCGTTTCCCAAATAATTTTGATTTGAGTGCGCTGAACAAACTTATTGTTCAGCAACTTCTCTAAAATATGAGCATTAACCACACCAGCTTGTACCGTGCCATCGGCCACCCACTTAATAGTCACATCATGCTTACCTGAATAGCGAACTTTGGCAAAAAAACTTTCCGGAATAATCCCTTGTGTTGATAAAAAGAAACGCGGCATCAAATGCCCTGATGTGGACAGTTTTGAACCAAAACTAAATACCTGACCTTGTAACTCAGAAATACTATTGACCAGACTATCAGCTGCCACAATAAAAACACTTCTAAATTGAAAATCAACATCCCGCATAACCAATGGATCCGCCCCATCTCGCTCATAAGCTTGTACAAAAGCATAACCACCAAATAAGGTTAAATCTATTTTCTGATCATGAAACTTATCAAGTTGATCTTGATAATCATTTAGCGGTACCCACTCCACAGCAAGTTCCAGCTCCTGCTCCAAATAGTGCAATAATGGCAAGTAAAGCGCATAAAAATCCTTTTGTTCTTGAAAAGGTTGCACTCCAATGCGCAATACTTGATTATCGGCAGCATCATTTTGACCGCGACACGCGCCCAACCCTAAACTAACCAATAGAAGCAGTATAAAATGAAAAAAACACTTCATTTCCACCCTCATTAAGCACTGATACCTCATGCCAAAATTTATCCACTCAAACACCCCATGACTGCATTATAGCCAAATACACAACATTTGACACAAAGCAAAGCCCCATTTTGCTATATACTTCACTGCAAGACTTAAAGCAATCGCCGCAAAAAATGCCATGAATAAAAAAATTTACCCACTCCTCATTGCTCAATTCTTATCTGCTTTTGCCGACAACGCCATTTTATTTACCGTTATCGCCATGGTTATGCAATCTACTAGCTTAGCAGCTTGGTATATACCTGCTTTGCAAAGCATGTTTCTTATTGCATTCGTCATTTTTGCACCCTGGGTTGGCGCACTTGCAGACCGGCACGCAAAATCTTACATCCTAATTATTGCCAACCTTATTAAAGCGGCCGGCGCCGGCTTATTGCTATTAGGCATTGAACCCCTAATTGCTTATGCTTTAGTCGGTGCCGGAGCCGCACTCTACAGCCCAGCTAAATATGGCATCTTACCCGAACTAGCGCAACATCACTTATTAGTCAAAGCGAATAGCTGGATAGAAGGCTCCACCATACTCGCCATATTGCTCGGCATGGTCTTAGGCGCGCAACTAGCCGACCACTCTATACACATCGCCCTAATCAGTATTATTGTTTTATTTTTTCTCTCCGCACTAATTACCCTATTCATACCAGGAAAATCCAGCAAAACAGAGCACACAACATCGCAATTTATTCAATTTGGACAGCATATAAAACAATTTCTAGCCACGCCACGCTCACGCTTTGCCATTTTAGGTGCGTCCATATTTTGGCTGGCCGCCGCCACCTTACGCGTTATTTTAATCGCATGGGCTCCTTTCATTTTACTCAGCCAAACCGCCAGTGAAATTGCTCAACTCACTCTATTTCTCGCTATCGGCATTATTATCGGCTCGGCACTTGTTCCCCGTATCATTCCACTAGAACATATTCGTCGCGCGCGTATTCCGGCAGGACTTATGGCTCTGTTTATTATGTTGCTCAGTGCAACCAGCACACTCTGGGAAGCACGTACCGTTTTATTAATGATTGGTTGTGCCGGCGGCATGTTCATCGTACCCATCAATGCCGCCTTACAAGAAATCGGCCAACAAAGTATCGGCAGTGGCGCAGCCGTTGCCATGCAAAATTTCTTTCAAAATGTTGCCATGCTGATTGGCGTAGCCTGTTATACCTTAGCCGGCTCCCTGAATATTGACCCTGTAATTGCCATGTTAAGCCTAGGTCTATTCACATTGCTGGCAACACTGATTATTTCTTATTGTCTTCCTAACACAAAAACAGTGCATTAACCGAGTCATCAGCGTTGCAAATAGCCACGCAAATAGCAATGCACTAATAACAACAGCTCCTGCCGCGCCTTATCAAAAGATTCAGGTGTTAGATCATGCATTATCAACTGCATACAAACACCTTGCAATGCTTTCGTAAATACTTGTACAGCCGGCTCTATTTGCGCATTAGGCACTACCGGTAACTGCCTAAACTGATTATAAAACAGTGCTGTGACCGACTCACAAGCTTGTAAATACTCATCAGGGACACTTTCCCCTACAGGTAATTGATGCTCAAACAACATACGCCACAAACCGATATTTTGCCCTGCAAACTCAAGATAAGCCAGCGCCATATTTTCAATATGCTCAGCGGCCGATACAGGTGCCTCAAGCTCACTAAGACATATTGCCAATTTCTGCCATGTCCGTGCTTTAATCTGCATATGCAAATCACTCATACAACTAAAAACCATATAGATACTTCCTACGGTATAGCCAATATCAGCAGCAATCTTACGCACTTTTAAGGCTGCAAAGCCTTGTTCTTGCACAATCTCTTCGGCCGCACCCAATACCAATTGTTTTATTTGTTCGCGACTATGCTCACTGCGCCTTGCCATAATAATATTTCCCTATTTTATTGTGATTGCTTTAGAATACCCTATATCTTTAATAGACTAAACCCTTTAGCTTTTGTTTTTTGGAGCATTATGAACCCAGAGCTTATTCCTGTGGTCGATGAACATGACGTATTAATTGAAAACAGGCCGCGTAAAGAAGTCCACCGGCTCGGCTTGCGTCACAGAGCGGTACATATTCTGGTCTTTAACGATTTAGGACAACTCTTTTTACAAAAACGCGCCCTGACCAAAGACATTAATGCAGGCCTTTGGGACACCTCGGCAGCAGGCCATGTGGATGCCGGCGAAAGCTATGATGCCTGTGCCCATAGAGAAACAATAGAAGAATTAGGGGTCTGTGTCAGTGCAACACTGCGCTATCTTTGTAAAATCAGTGCCAAACCTGAAACAGGTATGGAGTTTGTACAAGTTTATCGTTGCCAACATAACGGCCCTTTCATATTAGAAGCCACCGAAATAGATGACGGCCAATGGTTTAACACGGCTGACATTTCACAACGAGTCGCTAATGACGACTCCTCTCTAACCGATACCTTTAAAACACTATGGCTAAAATTCCAAAAATTAGCTCATGCATAGAACTGAATTAGAAAACACCTTAAGCACATTACTTGTCCCTGCCAGTTTTCAAGATTATTGCCCCAATGGCCTACAAATTGAAGGCTCAAAAACAATTAGTAAAATTGCTTTTTCCGTCTCGGCAACACGCGCTTCCATCACAGAAGCCATTGCGGCAGGGGCGGACACCTTAATTGTACACCACGGCTTATTTTGGCACTTCCACGGAGCACGTACCTTGACCGGCAGTTTTGGCAAACGCATTATGCCACTGGTGCAACACAATATTAATTTATTGGCTTATCACCTGCCCTTAGATGCCCACCCTAAAGTTGGCAATGCCGCCGTATTAGGCCAGCTTATCAACTGCCACCAACAACGCCCTTTTGGTGATTATAAAGGCAGTCCTACGGGCATAGAAGGCTTACTAACCCAACCCACTTCAGCCAAAGATTTAAGCCTCTTATTAACATCCGTGTTAAACCACCCAGTCATTTTGGCAAGTCCCGATGCAAACCAACTGATTGAATCTGTCGGTATTATTACAGGCGGTGCAAACAGTGATTGGGCATTAGCAAAACAAGCGGGGCTAGATGCCTATATTACAGGTGAAATATCCGAACATGACTGGCACGAAAGCCAAGAAAATGGCATACATATGTTTGCAGGTGGCCATCATGCCACTGAAAAATTTGGTATTCAGGCATTAATGCAACATATTCAAGCACAATACCCTTTAGAATGCTTCTTTATTGATAGCAGCAATCCTGCTTAAAAAGCCAGGCATAAAAAAACCATAGCTACCAAAATAATAGCTATGGCTTTCTTTTTACAACAAAAACAAACTAGCTCATACGTCTACGCCATAAAGCAGAACAAAAGCCCAACATACCTAAACCTAATAAAGCTATCGCGCTTGGCTCAGGAACAATAGTTTTAGATATAGACTGACCATTCCCACTCTGTGAATAGCGTGGTTGTGCCGTTGTAAAAAAAGCACTCGATCCAAATTGAGCATCATATCCCAAAGGCTGAGTACCTCCTTGAAAATAATTTGCTGCCAAGCCGCCGGTGACCATTTGCAAAGAATTAGAAAAGCCGCTTTCAACCGTTCCAGTAAAATCAAAAGTTCCTAATGATAATGAAAGCCATAACTCACCATCAACAGCCGCATCTACATCAGCTTGTGATGCCGCATCTGCAGGCCAAGGGTAATCACCTGGTGGAATAAAATCAACATATAGGTTAATAAAGGCATTTGTTGTATCAAAAATAGGGTTAAGTGCTGCATCTACCCCAGCCAATAAAATCCCCCCCATCGAAAAGGTCAACTCACACCCTGGACAAAAAGTAGCCGCATTTGTACCATTAACCGAGTAAACCTCACCAACACCTGTTAAAGTACTATCACCAAAAGTTAAACCGCCTGGTACACTCTGTGCCGCAGCAAAATTAGGTGCCGCATTAGGTGTATTATTTATTGCATTAGCCGCCGATGTATACCACTGAGTAAAATTAAACTGCATAGTGAAATCATTCGTAGCACCAGGATCCCACGTCACCCCAGCAACCGTTAATGCATTCGCACCCGCACTTAAAGTCAACGCACCTGCAAACCCAACTGCTTTAATTATATTATTCATATACTCCCCCATAAATAAAAAATAAACTCAAATAAACTCAAGCATCAATTATGCCAAGACAACAAACACATTCCATAACACAATAAAATTAAAAGAGAAAAATAAAATTAAAAGCATAAAAGCAATATTAGAAAATTCAAATTTGTAAAAAATATTGACACTCTACCAGCCGCCTTCCTGCCCGTTTTTACCCAATTACCGGTATAATTCACCAACATACTTAACTATAACCCTTAAGGAAATACGATGCAAGAATCACTCAATTTAGCCCTAAGTGCTTGGTCTGCCTTGCTAAATAATAAAATACAGATTGACCCTGAGTTAAAAAATTGTCTTGCCATTCATAAATTGGTTATTGCCACCCTGTTTCCAAACACGACAAAAGAGGTGATTGAATGTGTAAAAATAGCTGACACTTATAACATCTCCCTCTACACCG